>JACQFU010000496.1 GCA_016199905.1 Candidatus Wallbacteria bacterium | reverse complement strand
CAAGGAGGGTGTGATCGGCCGTTCCTGGGAAATGCGCGAGAAGGGTTCGCCCGGATAGGTCGACTTGCGGTTCCTCAGGGCGACCATCGCCGAGTCGTTGATGTCGAGGTAGAGGACGTCGTCGGGCTCGAGGCCGGCGGTCTCCACGAACAGTCTCACCTCGCGCCCGCGCAGCCACTGGGGCTTCAGCTCGATCGCCAGGCCGTGGAACGGACGGCCGCGGTTGACGACCGTGAACGCGCTGGGCGTCGCCTCGACCAGGATCGTTTCCAGCTCCTTGAGCCGCTTGGGTTCGGAGAGCCGCGCGATAGTACAGCTCTCGGGTCCACCGCCTGCGCGGCCCGGCCAGGTCGCGCACCCGTTCCAGAGCGGCGACTTGAAGACGGCCACGGCGTCTGGGGGCGGGGCCTTCGGCCACGACAGTCCGGCTGGAGGGGCCAGGAGGCCGACGTGCCCGTGCAGCGTCCAGCCCCGTTCAAGTGCCAGATGGGCCGTGCCGCCCAGACAATCGAGCGCGTAGGAGAACGGAAGCCGCACCGAGGGCCCGTCGACGCGCGCGTCGCCCAGTATCGAGGACGCGCGCGGCAACGCGACGTCCAGCGCCGTCTCGAGACCGGCGCGCGCGGCGTCGGCCGCGAAGGCCGCGGCGAAGACAGCCTGCCGGGTCCTCGGATCGAGCAGCATGCGCGTGAAGCGAGGGAGGCTCATCGCGTCGGCCGCGGCGCGAACGGCCTTCGCGATCCGGGCGTTTCCGGGAATGGGCCCGGCGCGGGCCGACACCAATCCCTCCACGAATCGCGCCTCGACCTTCACCTCCGGGATCTCGCCTTCCGGGTCCAGCTCGGGCAGGGCAAAGACCGCCAGGGAGGTCGGTTCCGTCGGCCCGGCCTGGCGAGTGAGCTCGTCGCCGCGGCGCTGCAAGAGCGTCCAGAGCGCATCGACGTCCGCGTGCGCAAAAAGCTCCAGTCCCGGTCCGGCCCGGGCGCCGCGCGTCTCCAGCGTCACGTGGGGCGCCCGCCGCAGGGCGCGACGCAACTCCAGCGGGGCCGAGCGCGTGCCATCGGAGAGCACCGCCGCGACCGTCGCCCGGCCCTCGAGCGGCAGCGGCACCAGGACGCGGTGCTGCGAGGTCTCGCCCAGTTCGCGCGGTCTCAGCACGATCGTCTCGCCCGCGGCGGTCACCTCGACTCTCGTCGCGCAGGGCGCGGGCGTCCGGTATCGCACTTCAGCGAAACGCGCGCCGTTGGCAGCGTGCAGCCCGACGGTGTCTTCGGCACCGGCCACGGCGCAGGCGACCAGCAGCAGCAGAGCAGTAGCGAGTTGGAGTGCCTCGGACATCTCGTGCAACCTTCTTCGCGCACCGCCGAGCAAGCGCCGAAACGCTAGGCTTCCGCCTTCAACCCCTGCATCTTCCGCCACAGGCTGGTGCGGCTGATGCCGAGCAGTTTTGCCGCCATCGTCTGGTTGCCGCCGCAGCGGGCCAGCATGGCGCGGATGTGATCGGCCTCCATCTGGGCCAGCGTGCGCGGCTCCTCATCGGCGGCGGGCGGCGCCAGCGGAGCGGTGTCCCGGGCCGAACTGTGTTCGGGCAGCACGTAGGCGGAGCGGCCGGCCAACACGTGGGGCGGCAGATCGGCCTCCGTGATGTTGCGGCCGTCGGCCATGATGCAGCCATACTCCAGGATATTCTCCAGCTCCCGGATGTTGCCGGGATAGTGATAGGTCATCAGGATCGACTGGGCCTCGGCGCTGATGCCGAGGATCTGCTTGCGGTACTGGCGAACGAATCGCGTGAGGAAAGTGCCGACCAGAAATGGGATCGTGTCCTGCCGTTCCCGCAACGGCGGCAGATAGATCTGGACGACGTTGAGCCGGAAGAACAGGTCCTCCCGGAAACGGCCGGAGGCCATCTCGGAGAGCAAGTTCTTGTTGGTCGCCGCGAGTATCCGGACGTCGACCTTTTCCGATCGAACGGCGCCAACCCTTCGGACCAGTCGATCCTGGAGGAAGCGCAGGAGCTTCACCTGCAGTTGCATCGGCATCTCGGCGATCTCGTCGAGGAAGCAGGTGCCACGATCGGCTTCGTGCAGCAACCCCTCCTTCTCCTGCGTGGCGCACGTGAAAGCTCCCTTCATGTGGCCGAAAAGCTCGCTCTCGAGCAGGTTTTCGGGGATGGCGCCGCAGTTGACCGGGACCATCTTGCCCGACTGGCCGCGCGGACTCAGGCGGTGGATGATGTTGGCAACCACCTCCTTGCCCGTGCCGCTTTCCCCCGTGAGCAACACCGTGGCGTCGGTGGGGGCGACCTTGCGGATCAGACGCACCAGCTTGCTCATCGCGGGCGAATGGCCGAAGAAACCGTCCACGGTCCGTGTATCGACCTCGCGCACCACGAGTGCGTGGCTCAGCCGCTTGAGCGAGCTGTCGATGACGGCCAGGACGGCGCTCGGTTCGAGGGGCTCTATCAGGTACAGCGTCGCGCCACGCCGGATCGAGGCCGCGGCCAGCGGCAGCTGTCCGACCTCCGCGAGGATGACGATATCGGTGTCTGGAGCCGACTGGCGCACGAAGCTGACGATGTCGATAGGGTCGTCGACGGTCGTCTCGGCATCGACGAAGACGATGTCGAAGCGCTCATCGGCCACCCGGGCCAGCAAGCTGGTGGCGTCGGCGGCGATTTGGACGTCGTGCCCGGCATTTTCAAGCGCATGGCGCAACTTGCCGCGGTCTCGCTCAGTAGTGGTTGTGAGCAGTATTTTCGCCATCTTCCAGACACTTTGTAGCAACCCCGCGGGGTTTTGAAACGGGTTATTTTTCTTCCGTCACTGGAGGTATCCCTTGCGCTCGATCCGCCACCGCCTGACGTTCGCCCTGCTTCTCGCCGCCCTGACGACCACAGCCGGCGCCAGGGGACTCGTGTCCATCAACCCTCGCCTGAAGGACACACCCGACGTCAACGTCGGCACCTACGTGGCCACTCCGACGGCCACCGCCGTGACGGTACCCAAGGCTTTTCTGGACAAGACCTATCTCTTCGGAGGCATGGTCGAGGCGGCCACCGACAACTGCCTCACCCTGGGCACGGGAGCCGGCCCGATCAAGGTGCGGTTCAAGGTCGAAGGCGACCGCGTGCTGATGCTGGCCGACCAGAGAGACCGCATCCCCGACATCGGCGCCTCCTCGGAGGACGTCATCAACCGGTTCCGGATGAAGGACCTGGGCGACAAGGTCGAGCTGGACCTCGCCAACCCCGAGGTCAACTCCGTGAGCGTCGTGCTGGGCTCGACGGGCTACGACGCGCAGCGGCCCGGTTACATCTACGACGTCGTAAACGAGCCGGGATTCCTGAGCTACGGCGAGAAGTACTTGGTACAGAACACGGAAGCCGGCTCCGAGCTGCCGGCCCGGATCACGCTGGCCGTCAAATACTACCTGAAGGAAGCGGCCCGCTCGACCTATAAGCCCAAGCCCTACTCGGACGAGGACTTCGCCAAGTACGGATTCTTCGTCACGGAGCGCACGGTCCGCAAAGACGACGGAACGACCGACGATCAGGTCCTCGCCAACCGGCGCGACCTCTCCAAGAAGATCACCTACCTTTTGCACCCGTCGATCCCGCAGAAGTTCCGGCAGGCCTTCAAGGATGCGATCCTCTCCTGGAACAAGGTCTTCAAGAAGACCAACGGAGTGGAGCCTGTCGAAGTGCTCGACGGCACGGACAACCAGATCCCGGGCGACGTCCGCTGTCACGTGCTCTACTGGGTCGACTACCCGACGCCGTTCGGCGGCGGCGCCATCGGCCCCCACTCGAGCGATCCCGACACGGGCGAGATCCTGGACGCCGACGTCATTTTCTACGCGGGCGCCTTCCGGGACGAGATCGCGGGCCTGCGGAAAGAGGCCTCCGCCAAGAAGTAAAACGCCGGCGATGCGGCCGTGATGGCCGCGATCCAGGAGACGCTCAAGGGCGTCGAGCCCAAGCCTCGCCGCATCAATCGCGGATTCGTGATGCGCCTCGGCACGCAGACGTCGCTCGATTTCAACCCGGGCTGCGAGTACCCGATCGAGGACGAGAACATCCTCGCGGCGAAGGCCTCGCTCGACGTGACAACGCTGACCGACGACCAGGCGATGGAGCGAATCGTCCGCGAGGTGATCCCCCACGAGATCGGCCACACGCTGGGCCTGCGCCATAACTTCAAGGCCTCCGCCGACGTCAAGAACCTCACGGACGGCGCGCCGTCGACAACGGTGATGGACTACCAGAACTCGCTCGCCAGCTTGACGGAGCCCGGCCCCTACGATTACGCGGCGATCGCGTACGCCTACGATGGCGACAAGTCGCTCTACGAGGGCAAGAGCTTTTTCTTCGCCACAGACGGTTCCAACGCAGTCGATCCGCTCTCGAACCAGTTCGACGAAGGCGATCCGCTCACGTATTACACGGGCCGGTACGCCCACTTCGCGAAGTTGCGCGACGCCGGCTTCTTCCCCTCGCTGGCCAGCTACGGCCGGGCGCAGCGGCGCACCCTCGAGGTGATCCGCAAGTTCGTCAACCGTGGCGAGCAGAGCAAGGCGGCCTTTGACTTCTTGCTCAAGGCGTTGACCGAGAAGAGCCCGACCCCGCCCTTCAGCGCCATCGAGCGGCTGCAGGCGATGCTCGTCCTGACCGAGCCGGCTCCTGCAGGACTGGCGCGATTCAATCCTCGCGCGCAGTACCAGTCGCTCGACGACGCCGAGGAGGCTGCGCTGGCGCAGGGTCTGGTGACCAACGTCGTGCCCGACGGCAAGGACATCTTTGAGGTGCGGCTGGCGATGGTCGAAACGCTCAAGGCGCGCAACAACATCTACGGTTACAAGGCGCTCGAGGCGATCTCCAAGGCCTACGACAAGGCGACCGCGCAGGGCGCCGACGGCGCGCAGGCCAAGCCGTTGCCGCCTCGGGAACAGGAGCTGGCCTTGCGCATCAAGCAGGCCGTGAGCGCCTACTTCAACAAGTAGCGGCGATCGCCGGCCAACCCGTCCTCAGCCGGGTCTTCGTCACCCGATCCGTGACAGGACCCGGCGACCTTGCCGGAGCCTCGATACGGACTGATATCGGCTGAAATGGCGAACGAACCCACCACGGTCACGCTCTACACCGACGGCGGCTGCGATCCCAACCCGGGGCCGGGGGGATATGGCGCAGTCCTGCTGTATGGGAAACACCGCCGCGAGTTGTCCGGTGGCTACTGCCTGACGACCAACAATCGCATGGAGATCCTGGCGGCCATCTCGGGGCTGGAGGCGCTCAAGAAGCCGTGTACGGTCGAGTTGTACAGCGACTCGCGCTACCTGGTCGACGCCGTGATGAAGGGGTGGGCCGCCTCCTGGCGGGCGAAGGGCTGGCGCAAAGGGGACAAGAAACCGGCGAAGAACCCGGACCTCTGGGACCGGCTGCTCGACCTGCTGGACAAGCACGAGGTGACGTTCCACTGGGTCCCGAGCCACACCGGCATCCCCGAGAACGAGCGCTGCGACGAGCTGGCGACGCTCGCCTTGCGCCGCGACGACCTGGAGCCCGATCCCGGCTACGAAACCGACGAGGACGAAGACCCGCCGTGGTAGAGAGGCGGGGCCGGGCACGGGAGCGAACGGGGTAGGTCACCGGAGTCACGAATGGTATGCTTGCGGCGGCCCGGTTCCCGTTCCTTCGCGACCGGGCCACTGACCCTTCCAATTCCATGCGTGACGGCGCCATCTACGACGTGCTGCTTTACAGCTCGGATCGCGGCATGGCCGACGCAGTGACGGAGTCGGCCAGCGAGGACTACCTTTTCCGGCTGGCCGACTCGCCCAGGCAGCTGGAGATCGCGCTGCAGAACTTCGCGCCCGACCTGTTTCTGTTCCGCGCAGGTTCGGAGCCCGAACTGGAAGTGCTGATCGAATCAGGCGAAGCCCGCTCGCTGCCGGCCACCATCGTGCTCGGTCATCCCTTGCTCGTCGGGCGCCAGCCGGTTTCGCAGCGTCTGATGGCGCTGGGGCTCAACCGTTTCATTCCGCTGCCGATGGAGCCCGCAGAGTTGCTGTCGCGGATCGACAACTACTTCGCAGCCCACCCGAAGCCGCCCGAGAGCGTCCAGTTCAAGCGGCTCTTCCGCGCGGGCGAGCCCATCTTCCTGGAAAACGAGATCGGCCACGAGTGTTTCGTGATCGTCAGCGGCCGGGTCCGCATCTGCCGCGTCATCGACAGCCACACGATGCGCGAAATCGGAGTTCTTGGACCCGGTGAGTGTTTTGGAGAGATGGCCCTGCTGATGTCTCGGCCACGCTCCGGCACGGCGCTGGCCGTGGACGACGTGCTCGTCACGGTGAGCACCAAGGAGAGCTTTATCCGCATCGTCGAGACGGACAGCGACTTTGGCGACAACTTGCTCAGCACGCTCGCCACGCGCGGCCGCCGGCTTCGCGAGACCCTCGAATTGGAGACGCCCCCGCGAAGGAAAGGCTCGCGAGCCGCCCACGGAGAAGACCTGGGCGGTGGCCGGCGGCGCTATCGGGCCGGCGAGACGGTCGTCAAGGATGGGGAGCCTGCGCCCTGTTTCTACCTCGTCGAAAAGGGCTTGCTGCAGCAGACGTCCTGCGACGGCAGTCCGGCCGCGCCGAACGTCCGGACGCTTTTGGGCCCAGGCTCGCTCGTGGGCCACGTCGCTCACTTCCTGGACCGGCCGCACGGTCAGCCCGCCGCCGCGGTCGAGGAGACCGTCTGCCGATCTCTCACCCGCGAGGAGTTCGCCGGCGCCGCCCGTTCGGTCCCGGGCCTCTACCTCACGATGGCCCAGGGACTGGCCGTCGAGCTCGACCAGCTGCTGGAGCAAGTCGCAGGCGATCAGATGCACGAGGTCTTCTGATGCCCAACGAGCTCAACATCCTGCTGCGCGATTCCGGGCTGGTGCCCGCCGCCGCCTTCGAAGAACTGGAGCGCGAGCAGACCGCGACGGGCGGCTCGCTGCTGGTCGCCCTCTCCAGCCGACAGCCCGAATCGGCCGAGCAGTTTGCAATGCTGGCCGCGCAGCACTACGCGCTTCCCTTCGCCCACCTGCCGCCTGGAAAGATCGACACCGAGTCGCTTCCTCTTTTGACTCTCCAGGAATGGCGCCGGATCCTCGCCCTGCCCGTGGAGCGCAAGGGAGACGCCGTTCGCGTGGGCACCGCGGACCCGGCGCTGCTGGGAGACACGGTCCGGGTGCTCCAGGAGAGGGGCAGCAACCTCGAACTGATGGTCGCCCCCCTGGGCGAGATCGAGGCCGAGCTGGCCCGCTCCGAAGCGCCCGCGCCCTGCGTGGAGGTCACGCGCGCCACCGAGTTGCCTCTGGGCCTCGACGAACGCCTCAGCCAGCTGATCGTCGGCGACAGCGCTCCTGCCGCCGTGGACCTGGTGGTGGGCCTGGCCCTGACGATCGGCGCCTCGGACATCCATCTGATCCACGACGGCGACGCCTTGGTCACGCGCTTGCGCAAGGACGGCAGCCTCCTGACGTTGCGTCCGCGGTGCCCCGAGCCGGAGGCAAACCGCGTGCTGGCCAGGCTCAAGGTGCTCGCCGGGCTTGACATCGTCGACAAGCGCCATCCGCAAGACGGGCGTTCGCGGATCGAGATCGGCACCGAGCCTCCCGTCTCCGTGCTGCTGCGCGTGGCCACTTTCCCCTGCATCCAGGGCGAAAAGGTGGCCGTCCGCATCCTCGAAACGGGCAACGCGTTGATGGACCTGCACCAGATCGGCTTCACGCGACCGCACCTGACCAAGGTCAGGGAGTCGCTGCGTTTTCCGAACGGTCTCTTCCTGGTCACGGGCCCCACGGGCTCGGGCAAGACCACGTCGCTCTATGCCGCACTGCGTCATCTGGCCAACCCCTCGATCGCCGTCTTCACCATCGAGGACCCGGTCGAGTTCGAGTTCCCCGGCGCCTATCAATCGCAGGTCAACGAGGGCGCCGGCGTGACCTACCCCCAGCTGCTGCGCGCCCTGCTCCGGCAGGACCCCAACGTCATCCTGCTCGGCGAGGTCCGCGATTCGGAGAGCGCGCAGACGGCACTGCAGGCCGCGATGACCGGCCGCCTCGTCCTCACAACGCTGCACGCCAACAGCGCCTGCACCGCTCTCACGCGACTGATGGACATGGGCGTCGAGCCGTTCGTGCTGGGCACTTGCACCCGCGCCATCGTCGCGCAGCGGCTCGTGCGGCTGCTCTGCTCCTGCAAGCGGCCCGTCTACCGGATGTCGGCCCGTCACGTGCGCATCAAGGAGCGGCTGGGCCTCTCGGGCTCCAGCATCTTCGAGCCCGTCGGCTGCCCCCGCTGCTACTTCACCGGCTTCCAGGGCCGCATCGCCGTTCACGAGGTGCTGACGCTGGACCGAGGCCTGTCGGATATGGTGATCCGGCGCTCGTCTTCCAGCGAGATCCTGGACGCGGCTCGGGCCCAGGGGTTCCGAGTGATGGCCCAGGATGGCTTCTCGAAGGTCTTCAGCGGCCTGACGACGGTGCTCGAGGTGGAGCGGCAGGTCGGCCCCGCGCCGGGGTTGGAGGCCTGATGTGAGCGAGGCCCTCCGCCCCCTCACCGCATCGGCTTCGGCTTGATCTCGCCCACGATGGGATGCCGCGAGTACCAGACCGACGTCGGCGTCACGACGTAGCAGTTGGTCTCGCTTACCAGGCCCTTCAGCATCCCCAGCTCCGGTTGGTAGCGCCAGAGCTGGCCTTTGCGGAACGGAATGCTGCCGGCGGTCCAGCGGGTGTGGCGCGCGCCCAGGAAGTAGATCATGCGCGTCTCCTGGTCGTAGCTGCCGGACCAGGAAGTCAGTCCGTCGGTCCCGGGGATGCGGCTGGTGTAGCTGCCGTCGTCGAGAAAAACGCCTGCGTCCGTGCAGATCCCCAGGATCCCCGGCACCGTCTCGAAGAGACTCCAGACCGCGGCCTCTGCCATTTGCCGCTGCGTCTTCTCGTCGACGGGCACGGGCTTCCCGCTGCGCAGGTCGATGACGGCCATCCGCTTCTTCGACGGCTTCAACACGCGTCCGTCGAACTCGTGCAACCCGTGCGTGGTGCCCAGATAGAGCTTGCCGTCGCGGGCGAGAGGGTAGACGCAGGTGAACTCCATTTCCTTGACGACCGGCCCCGGCCCCAGCGGCAGAATGGTCCACTCGCCGCCGCTGCGGCGCAAGACCAGGTCCTTCGGATGGATCTTCTCCGAAGCGGTCTCGTCGTTCGGATCGTCGTAGATGTGCCCCTGGTCGTTGGACGCGATGGCGTAGAGGTCGCCCGTCGGACGGTCCGCCAGGAGTGAACGGACCCGTCGACTCGGAACACCCTCTTTCGCCGCGAGCGGCAGGAAGTCTTTGCCGTCGCGGTGGCTCAAACCCATGTCCCAGGTCGCGAACCAGACCGAGCCGTCGTTGTCGACGGCGATATCGCCGACCGAGCCGCCCCCCAGACCGGCCTCGTTGTACTCCGCCGCCACCGACGTGGGTTGAGGACGCACGTAGAGCCGCGTCCCGCCGTGGCCGTCCGTCACGCGCGGATAGAAAACCCACTCGCACAGTGGCGGCGCCCCCACCGCAGCCCCTCGGTCCATGAAGCCGACCCACAGCTGACCCTGTGCCTGGGCCATCGCTATCACGCGCCAGCCGGCCGGCATCTTCATGATGTTCCAGTTGAGGCGCTCGGCCGTGGTGCAAGTGGGCGCATGCGTCGCCGCCGCCGAACTGGTCGCCGAGCCGGCGGCCACCGACGAGGACGTCTGCCCGGAGCCCCCGGCCGAGCCGCCCGTGGCCGTCGTGTCTTGCGACTCCTTCTGAAGAGTGCCTTCGCTCAGACCGCCCGACGACGACGCCAGCCAGACCCGGTCCTTGTCGCAGACCAGGGACTGGATCCTGCCGTCGGGGTAGCTTCCGGGTCCCGGAGTGATGGGATGGATCTCGAAGAAAGGCTTGTCGCGATGGTCCTTGCGCACCTCGATCTGCGCCAGGCCGCCTCCGTCGGTGGCGACCCAGAAGTAGCGCACCAGCCCCGACGGCGCAGCCATCGATGTAATCCGGCCGTCCGGCAGCCCCTGCTCGACGCCCAGCCTCGCCACCAGCACTTCCGGCTCGTCGGCTTTGCGCACGACCATGCCCGCCGGAGAACCCGTGACCACCACCGCGAAGCCGAACATCTCGAGCTTCTCGATTCCCAGGAGCGAGGTTATCCAGGGCGGCCCCGCCGCCGCCACGCGCTCGAAATCCCCGTGAACGTCCAGAATGCCCAGCCCTTCCCTCGTGCCTACCCAGAGGCGGCCGTCGCTCCTGGGCGCCAGAGCGCTCACCTCCGGCGACCAGAACCCGTCGCGCCGGGTCCACGTCTTGCCCGGCCGGTTCTCGAGAGACCACTCGACCAGTCCGGCGTCCGTGCCGACGAAAAGCTCCTTGTCATGGCGAAGCAAGCTCGTGACGCGGTTGGACGGCAGCCCGTCGTGGACATCGGCGCGGTGCCAGGTCTCGCGGTTGAAATGGGCCAATCCGCGGCCGGCCGTCCCCACCCAGATGCCGCCGTCTCCGTCTTCGGCCAAGGCCGTCAGGGGGCTGGCTGGGAGCCCTTCGTCCTGAGGCGGGAAATGCGCGATTGACGCCTCACGCGCCCTCAGCAGGCCTGCGTCGACGGTCCCGGCCCAGAGATCGGCGCCCTGCCCTTGCAGCAGCACCGTCAACCGGTCGCTCGGCAGCTTCCGCACCGTTCGGGAGAAGTGCTTCCACGTGACGTGAGGCGGGAAGCGCTTGTCCGGCCGATCTTCGGGCTGCGACTCGTCGGCCAGCGGCGGCTCCGGCGGCACGCCTGGCACGGCCCTGCACGGGCGCGGGCCCGCGAGCATTGCCATCATTGCGAAGGCTAGCGCTCCGGCGCAGAGGAGCCGACGGCAGGAACGACGGTGGTCCGCGGAGGTCATATCCGCTATATTCCGGCATGACGCGAGGAGCATGCAATGCGCGAGACGAGCAGCGGTGAATCCGAGAGCAGCCACGGCCGCGCTCGCGCCGCAAAAGTCGCCGGCGCCCTCGCGGTCGTCTTGGCCCTGCTCTGGTTCGCCCGCCCCGCGTCGCCGCCGGCCACGATTCCCGGAGAGGCCCCGGCACCGGCGGCCGCGTCGCCAACCGAAAAGCTCTCTCCAGTCTTTTCGCGGGCGCCCGTCGAGCCGGCGGCCAGGAGCTGGCCCAGGTTGAAGCCGGGAATCTCCCTGCTGGAGCACGGCAATCACGAGGAAGCGGCCCGCTTCTTCGAGCGCGAGACAGCCTCGGGCAACCTGTCGGGAGACGAAGCGGGCATGGCGATCTACTACCAGGCCGATGCGCTGTTTGCGCTGGACCGCCTGGCCGACGCTGCGTCGCTTTACCGGAAGTTCCTGGAAGCGCACCCGTCGATGCCGGCCGCCGACAACGCGCGCTCGGCGCTCGAGTACATCGCCCGCTCCGCCGAGTACAAGAAGGCCCTGGCGGGCGGGAGCAAACCGTGAGGCGTGGATTCGGCCTGATCGCCGCCGTCATTGCGGCGCTCTTGCTCGCCATCGCGGTGCCTCCGCTGGTGGGCCTCTTCTCGGGCAGCTACCGCACTTTGGCCGCCTCCGAGGCAGCGCTGCTGGCGGAGGTGGCCGCCAGCGATCTGCTGGAGCGGGTCACGGACCCGACGTTTGCGATGAACCACATCGGAGATCGGCTGGAGGTGCCAAGCGACCCGGCCCATCCGGAGACCGTGTCGAACCTGCGTCTGATGGAACCATTCGCCAGTCACTATCGGGCCAAGGCGATCGTCACGATCGAGCGCGCAACCGGCCACAAGAACCCGGCCACCGACAAGGAGGAGCAGGGGCTGCTCGAGGTCCGCGTCGAAATGACCTGGGATGAGGGCAAGATCCCGCACTCGCTGGACACGCGCACGATGGTGGGCGATCTGGAGGCGCTGCGCCCCAGCTCATGATTCGCAAGCCAGGCTTCACACTCCTGGAGCTGCTGGTGTCGCTGGCGGTCGGGCTGCCGGTCCTGCTGGCCGCGATGGCATTCTTTCGCGGACAGTCCGAGGCTTACAGCCGAGGCGAGCAGCATATGGAGGTCGCGCGCGAGTCGGCGCTCCTGACGCGCGTCATCTATACCGAGCTGAAGGCCGTCCACGCCCCGATGGTCCTCGACGATCGACTCGACCTGTGGACCGCAGGAGAAGCCGACGCGCGGCCGCTGCCCAACGAGGTCGTGCTGCTTCACGGCGGGCGCGAGCTGAAGTACTGGCACTATCCGACGGACCATCCCGGCGAACGCCACGAGAAGCGCCTGGTGTTCGACAGGAACAGCCTCTTCGTCACCGACGGCCCGGAGACGCGGCGCGTGGGCCGCCGAGTGAAGGAGCTGGAGTTTCGCCGCGTGTCTGGCGATGCGCAGGCCGTTCGGGTGCACTTCGTGATCGAGACGCCCTCGCGTCCGGGCGTCCCGCCGGCCAGCGGGGCCGTCGACCTGACGGTGAGGCTGGAGGGAGCGCAGAATGTCGTGCGCTGAGCACCGCTCTCGACGAGGTCTCGGCGGGATGCTGGTCGTGCTGGGCGTGCTCTCGCTGGTCATCGCGCTCGGGTTCACGTTCTCGCGTTTCTCGCGCCAGACGGGTCTCGACGTCTACCGCCAGGTCGACACGTTGCGCGCCCGCTGGTTGGCCCGCGGCGCACTCGCGAAGGCCTTCGTGGTGCTGCGCCGCGAGATGGAAGCGCACTACTATGGGTGGTCCTTCCCCGACCAGCGCGTCGGCCGGCTGTTGCCCGAGCAGTTCGAGGGCGCGCTGGGCGACGGCACCTGGAAGGTCGTCTCGGTGGAGCCGCTGACCTTCCACCGGGGCGAAGCGACCATCGGTCCGTACCGCAACCGTCCCTATCGGCGCCACGGCGAGTCCCTCGGCTATTACGACGTTTTCAAGATCGTGACCGAGGGCTACGTTCCTCGCACCACGACGGGCGTGCGGATGACCTCGCTCGTCAAGATCGTTCGAAAGAGGGTTGCCCCGCAATGACGCGCGTCCTGCTCGCCGCTTTTTGCGTCCTGCTTGGAACGTCGCTCCGGGCCGGCGAACCCGGGCCCGGCGTTCACGCGGGCCGCGAACGGGTGCCCGTGCGCCAGGGCTTCCCCGTCGACTTCTCGCGCAGCCCGTTCGGAGGCGAGATCCGGGGCTCCGTGCAAGCGGTGGACATCGACGGCGACGGCAAGAAAGAGATTCTCTTCGGGAGCTTCGACGGGATGATCCACCTGTTCCACGCCGACGGCACCGAGGTCCGGGACGGGCTCTGGCCGCGTCACACGGGCGGACCGATCGTGGGGTCGGTGCGAGCGGGCGACCTGGACGGCGACGACACGCCGGAGGTGCTGGCCGCGTCGTACGACGGCAAGCTCTACGCGTTCAGCGATCGCGGCGATCGGCTCTGGACGGCCGATACGCATCAACCGGGACTGACCTCGACGCCGGTGCTGGCGGGCAAGCCGGGCATCTACTCGCGCAGCGTGCTGATGACGACGCCGGACGGTAACCTGCATGCGCTCAACGCCAACGGCAGCCGCATGTGGCTGCATCCCGGCCGCACGCCGGCCGGGGCCCCGCCGGCCGAGGTCGATCTGGAAGGCAAGGGCGAGCGGCAAATTCTCCTGAGAGATGATTCGGGTATTTTCAGTCTCATTGGCAAGGACGGGACGGTCGTCCGACAGTGGCCGCGAGAGGGGTACAACGAGCGCGACGGGCCTGCGCCCTTCTACGTGGCCGATCTCTACGGCGACGGCAACCGGCAGATCGTGGCCCTGCAGAAGGAAGCGCTCTCCCCGGGCGCGGTGCCGCGAACGCCCGGTTGTCCGGACAAGCTGCCCCGCCAGGGCGAACAGGGCGTCTTCGTCTGGAACGCTTCGGGCGAGGCCGCGAGCGTCTTTCCGGTGGATGGCGTAGCCGGCTCGAGCCTCCGGGCCGGCGACGTGAAGGGCGACGGCCGCAGGGATCTGGTTTTCGCAGATCAGACCGGCCGCCTTCACGTTACCGGGCCCGATGGTACGCCTCGCAAAGGCTGGCCTCTGGAGATCCGCGACCTCTACAAGCAGGTCGACGACCACCGCCTGGACCCGCGCGGCAACCCGGCCGTAGAGCGGACGCCCGTGCTCGCCGACGTCGACGGAGACGGCGCCCCGGACGTGATCTTCTGCGTCAACGACCCGCGGCAAGCCGACGAGTTGGGCGGGATGGTCTTCGCCGTGGACGCGTCCGGCAAGCTCCTGGCCGGCTTCCCCAAGTTCGTGGGCCGCAATCACGGTGAACTGGTGGTCGCCGACTTGGACGACGACGGCGAGATGGAGCTGATCGTCCCGGCCGGCATCGGCGCCACGGGGCGCCAGCTTCACGTGTTCAATCTGCCGTCGAGCCAGAAGCTCGAGATGATCCTGCTGGGAAGCGACTTCCAGATGTTCAAGGGGGAGTAGATCGAGCGGGTGGGGTTCCGCCCCACACCTGGGCAAGGGGTCAATGGCCCCCTGCACTCCCGATGGATAGGTGCAGGTCTCGCACGGTCTCGGAGCCGCGAGGTCATGCGAGAGTCTCTTGTACTAAACGGGGTTCCAAGGGTCCGGACCCCTTGGCCCGGGTTTGGGGGCCAAGCCCCCAATTGCTCCTTTGCTCCACTCTTCCCAGCGCCCGCCGCGCAGCCGTCAACCTCGGACGCCTCGCCAGCGCCGCCGCCAGCAACCACAGGATCGGTGTTTGCGTCCGATGCTTCAGCGGTGTGCCGCTCGTTTGCGGTGTCGCTTTGGCTTGGTCTTGGGCTGCGGCTCGGGGCCCGCCCCCGCGGGGGCCGTGGGCCGCGGCCCGAACCAGACCGCGGCCGACCAGGCGCGGTCTCCATCCGATTGGAGGACCTTGAAGAAGATGTACGCGTATCCAGGGAAGTAGCGGATTCCGGAGAGTCTCTTCCACTGACCCGTAGCTTCGCCCGCGGCCACTGGGAACTCCTGGACGACTCCGGCCACGGGGCTGAGCCCGCAGGAACCGCTCCAGACCTGGATTTTGTAGGAGGCGTTGGGCTCGTCGACATCGGAGAGCCGGTACTGGATATCGAGCGCGCTCTTGGCGGCCGGAGCCGGATCGATCGCGTCGCCCGCCAGGTGGCCGTCGACCTTGAAGACCATCTGAAGGTCCTTGTCGTCGGTGGCGTAAACGTGTCGCTGCCGCAGCGCTTCGAGCAGCTTCGGTTTCGTCAAGGCATCGGCGACGATGCCCGTGCGGGCGTCCGTCACCGTGCCCCACGTCTTGTAGTGGTTGTCCTGATCGGCAGAGGGTGCCACGCGCAGGCCCATGCCGAGGAACTTGAGGAACTGGGGCTCGAAGAACTCCTCGGGCTTGTGGCCCGAATCGCGCGCCATCGCGGGACCGTTGCGGAGCTCGATGGTGCGAACGTTGCTCTCGAGAGCCTTGAGCCAGTCTTCCCGCGACGGGAAATCGTCCTGGCCGTACTCCAGCCAGTAGTGGTCGGTGGAGCGGAAGTACGGGTGGTTGAGTTGCACGACCGGCGGCTGCCCCGTCGAGTCGGGGTGGCCGGGCAGCCAGGCCTTGAAGAGGAGGTCGAAGCGCCCGTTGGGGACGGCCTTCTCGTCGACCACGTTGGCCACTTCGAACACGTTCATGTGGTTGCCCTTGGCGATGCTGCTGACCTCCTGGCCATAGATGGCGATGAACTCCCCGTCCTTGTTGAAGCGGGCGGCGGTCTTCTTGAGGTCCTCGTAGAGCGAGTGGTCCTTGGCGATCAGGATGCCGTCCTTGCGGTCCGGAGATGCCTGGTCCTCCGCCTGCGCATGGTTGTGCTCGGTGATGGCGAGGAAGTCCAGTTTGGCCACGTCGCGCGCGTGGCGATACGCTTCCTCGGGCGTGCCCGAGCCGTCGCTGTAGGACGTGTGGGAGTGCAAGTTCCCAAAGTAGACATGTTCTTCGGCGGTCGCCGCAGTCGCCAGCGCCAGGAAGGCCAGGATGCAAAGGATTCGCTTCATGAGCGCGATCTTAGACCGGGCGGCTCCGGCGAGGCAAGGAGTCGGGCCGGGCAATTTCCGGATCTGACAGTCGGCGAAGCCGCTGCTCGCGCAAGCGAATGGCATCGTGTCCCTGCTCTCGAAGCCAAAGGACGCCCCCCTGGGAGATCCCCATGTCCGCAAGGAATTTCACCGGCCCTCGGGCCGGATCATCCGCTCCTGTGCGAGCCAGGCTGCGTAGCGGAGCGTCTCCTGAAAATCCTCCGGCTCCAGATCCGGATGTTCACGAACGATCTCCTCCACAAAAAGAACGGCACGCCCGCCGCCTGGCACGGATCCCGGATCGGCAGCACCCACTCTCGCTTCATCGGCGTGGCTCCAGCGCCGCTCTCGCCGCCAACGATGACCCAGTGAACTCCGCTGAGATCGATGACGCCGAGATCTTCCAGGAGCGGTTCGATGGAGAGAAATCGAACCGCTGCCGGGGCAATGGTGAAACAGGCTGTTTCACAAGATCCGGCCGGTTACGCCCAGCTTCTCGAGGAAATCGGGGTCCGAATCCGGGAGACGCGACTTCGAGCCTCGATTCAGGTCAACCATGCCCTTTTGACCCTGTACTGGCAAATTGGCCGAGACATCTTGATGCGTCAACAGGATGAGGGATGGGTGCCCTTTCAGCAACTCGAAGTGAGTGATCGTCGAGATAGACCAATCGCCGGAGTTTGCAGCCAGCTTGTCGCGAACGTCCCGTCGACCCCGCAACACATCAATCAGCACATCCGTATCGACGCAGTACCTTACCGGCCCCGCTCACTCCAGCGATCACGGTCGGCTCGAAGCGTTGCCCAGATATCGTCAAGCGCCGGATCGTCTGCCCATGCACCGCAGGCGTCCATGATTCCCTGGCGCTGGCTGACAGCCTCGGCGGGGGCGTCCAAGAAAGTGACGATCACGTCGCAGGGAGCCTTCTCTTCGACGGGTTCCAGGAGCGTGACCTGGGAGCCGGTGTAGACGCCCTTGACGGATTTGAGCATGTCTTCTACCTCGGGTGCTGCCTAACAGAACTTTCGTCCTGTGAACTCCTCGACGTTTTCGGAGAAGTCGTCCCGTTCCAGATCGACGGCGTTTTCAACGCAGTATCGAAGCCAGCCGTAAGGTTCTCCGGTTCTCCGGCTCGTCTCCTCTGGCAGCACGAGCAAGGCTAGCTCGGCAGGCCCCATGTCCATATCTGCCGGTAGCTGAACTCCCAGCTTTCTACTTGAAGGTATCTGCACCTTGAGCGTGAGCGATCTCATGGAAACGATCTCCAGATTCGAGAGACGCCGTGCGGACGACGTATGGAGTATACCGCCTTGCGGCCAACCTCGATCCCCTGAGCCGCAACGGGGACTGCTCGCCAACCACCAGGGCAACGACGCCAGCGTGATCGCCAAACCGTGTCCCATGTTCGGGGGCGGGGCTGATCGCCGCAGCGAGAAGGCTCCGGAGGCTCCAGGATTTGAGATCGAGGGACAAGGCAACACCAGCGGCTGCGTGAGGTTCAGGGGTTCTTGCGGCGGGGCGTGGGGGCGTCTCGGCTCCGTGTCGCAAGTCGCGTCGCTAGTTTACGAGTATCTGCTCTGGAACAGTAACTCGGCTAACTCGCCTATACGATCCGAGGAAGAGCGAGTGGGCCGAACCGCCTGCGGCCCCTCCTGATGTACCGCATCGCCGCCACCGGCCTGCCGAGGTAGACTGCCCGCAGATGGCGAAGACCAAGAAGATCGTGAGAACGGCGGCCACAGCCAATCACGACTACGAGCGGATCTTGGCCGAAGTCGTCAATCTGCTTGACCAGGCTCGGCGGACTTCGGCACGGTCGGTGAATGCCGTGATGACGGCGACATACTGGGCTATCGGGCAGAAGACTGTTGAGCACGAGCAGAGCGGCCAGAAGAGGGCTGTGTACGGGTCGGCGCTGTTGAAGAGGCTTTCGGCGGATCTCACGGTCCGATACGGGCGTGGATTTTCTGTCAGAAATCTCGAACAGATGCGTGTGTTCTACCTTACGTGGCAGATTTCGCAGACACCGTCTGCGAAATCTCGGCAGCTTCCCTCGCCAGGCGGAAGAACGAATTCGCAGACACCGTCTGCGATATTGGCTCCGCCCGACACGGTTCAACCTCCCCGCTTCCCTCTCCCGTGGTCTCACTACGTCCGTCTTCTCTCCGTTCGGAACGAGAACGCCCGCACCTTCTACGAGCGCGAGGCGCTGAGCGGCGGCTGGAGCTTTCGGCAACTCGACCGCCAGATCGACAGCCAGTTCTACGAACGGGCGGCCCTCTCCAGGAACAAGGTCGCCATGCTGACGAAGGGCGCGGTCCCGAAACATGAGGACGCAACGACTCCAGAGGAGGAGATCAAGGATCCCTACATCCTGGAGTTCCTCGGCCTCAAGGACGAGTATTCCGAGAGCGCGCTGGAGGCTGCCCTGATCGCCAAGCTGGAAACTTTTCTGCTGGAGCTGGGCGGCGACTTCACGTTCGTCGGACGGCAGCGGCGTCTTCGTGTTGGCGACCACTGGTATCGGGTGGATCTCATGTTATTCCACCGCCGTCTTCGCTGCCTGGTCGTGATCGATTTGAAAGTTGGAGAGTTTACCCACGCCGATGCGGGCCAGATGCACCTCTACCTGAACTACGCAAGAGAACACTGGACGCTACCGGGCGAGAACCCTCCGGTCGGCCTGATTCTTTGCGCGGCGAAGGACGCGGAACTTGCCCATTATTCGCTGGGCGGTCTCCCAAACAAGGTGCTCGCCGCCGAGTACCGGACGACCTTGCCCGACGAAAAAATCCTCGTTGATGAGCTAAGACGAACCCGGCGTATGTTGACCGAACGCAGGGGGACGCGACGGCGGGCCGTTCCTGCTCGGTTACGCCCTCGTTCAAGGGCAGTGCCTAACTCCAAGCCCGGAGGCCCTTGATGTTGAACGTGACGTGGAACTTGCCCGACGAGCTCCTTCTCGCCTTGGGGTTGACGCCGGACACGGCTGCCGACGAACTTCGTTTGGCGGCGGTGGTGAAGTTCTACGAGTTGGGGCGGCCGTCGTCAGGCAAGGCGGCGGACCTCGCCGGATTGCCGCGAGTGGTCTTCCCGGCGAGGCTCGCCGACTACGGTGTCCCGGCGTTTCGCTTGACCGAAGAGGAAATCAGGCAAGACGCTGAAAACGCCTGATGCGTTCGCTGTCGCAGAGGGGAGTGGAGATCGAGCAATTCGCGACCAGCCTTCTAAGAGGAGCGCGCGCTGTCGCAAGTTCTGTCGCGAGTTTGTCGCAAGTTCACGGCTGGCCGCTCTGGAACTGAAACTCACGCTAGCTCGTCCTTGCGCTTCGCGGGCGAGCACACCACTCACTGTCGGTGGCGGGCGGCTTTGCGGGTACGCTGTCCCCACAATTCGACACCTCGGGACAACCACGGCCCTCCCGCTACGCTTTCGCTCAAGCCCGGTTGCACCTGGGAGGCAAATCGTCCTCCCCAAGAACGGCAAAGTCGTAGATTGCTGGGGTGAAGCTGGGGTGAAGCTGGGGTGATCAGGGGACAAAAGTCGACTACATAAGAGACTTGCCGCTTTTCAGAAGCGCTCTCTACGATCCGCTTCTCGACTGCATTCTCAGGCACGCTAAACCCGCTTCCTCGCATAAATCCTAGATCGCTGATCGCCCCAGATCGCGAAACCTCTGTATTTATCAGCATGCCGGAGAGGGGACTCGAACCCCTATGGGATTACTCCCGGCGGATTTTGAGTCCGCTGCGTATACCATTCCGCCACTCCGGCCGATCCCAAGACGAGCCAGTAGGGTAAACCCGCGAAGCGGCCGCGTCAAGCTTGGCGACGGCTGCACGTCGGCAAAGCGCCCGCCGACCGAGGAAGTCCCCGCTTTTCTGGATTGCGCCGGCCGCGACGATCTTCTAACGTGTCGCCGTGCAACTGAAGGACGGTGACCCGTGAGCGATTATCAATACTATGAGTTCCGGACCATCGACCAGAGGCTCGACGACAAACAGATGAAGGAGTTGAGGCGCCTGTCGCGACGGGCGCGCATCACTCCGACCAGCTTTCAGATCCACTACGACTGGAGCGACTTCCGGGGCGACCCGGACGAAATGCTCGAGAAGTACTTCGACGTCTTCGCCTACCTGGCCAGCGGGGGCTGCCGCCGGTTGATGTTCCGGTTTCCGAAGAAACTGCTCGATATGAAGGCTCTCAAACGCTACTCGGCGGGCAACTGCGTGGAAGTGCGGGCGACGCGCAAGTATGACCTCGTCGGCTTCCGGCGAGACTTCGACGGAGAGGACGACGAAGAGGGCGAAGGCTGGCTCGATTCCATGGAGGAGCTGCGAGCCGACCTGCTGGCCGGCGAT
>JACQFU010000058.1 GCA_016199905.1 Candidatus Wallbacteria bacterium | reverse complement strand
CGTCACGCGCTACGAGCGGATCGCCACCGAGCAGTCCGGCCTGCTCCTCCGGCTCCTGTGGTTCGTCCTCGTCGGCTGGTGGGCCTCGCTCGCCTGGATGATCGCGAGCTACCTCCTGATGCTGACGATCATCGGCATCCCACTCGGCCTGATGATGGTCAACCGCCTACCGTTCGTGTTCAGCCTGCATCGTGGCTACGCGTGAGGCGAGCGACGCAATGATCAACCGAGTGACCGATCGAATCGGCCGAGGCGGCTGGGCGGGCGGCCTGCTCCTGGTGATCCTGGTGATCGCGGCGTTCTACGTCGGGTCGACGCGGTCGAGCGTGTCGGTCCACACCGGTGTGCCATCGTCGGCGGAGAACGCGATCTCGATCGAGGCCGATGGCTGGACCTACGGCATCCCCCTCGACGTCGCCTGGTACGGCTCGGACGGCTTCCACGAGAGCGGCCGTCCCACCTGCCTGCCAGTCGAGGGCACGACGCAGCCGATCACGTTCGGGGCCGTCGATGTCTCGAAGGACGGCGGCAGCTGGAAGGCGGTCGTCTGGGTTGACTGTCGATGAGCCCGACAACGGCAGGCCTGCCCGAGAACTTCCGATGACGGTCAAAAGGGATGGCCGATGGACCATGACCCGAAAGGAGTGACGGTGCGATCCGCCTTCGTCGAGTTATCCGAGAGCACCAGCCCCGGGCAGTCGCCATCCTCGGAAAGGGTGCGTTTCGAATCGCCTTCGCGTCACCAATGGCCGACCTTGGGCCGCAGGCTGACGGCCTCGAGGGGTCACCCCTCTGGATCCTGCCGAACCCGAGTGGACTCAACGCCCATTACACCATAGCCCGCCTCGTGGAGCGCTTCGCTGAATTTCGGGCAGCGATCGACGGATGAGGCCTCCGAGCGAGCAGCCGACGTTCGATGCCGTATTCCTACGGGTGCGAGCGGCTGGCCGCGCCGACGTCGTGTCGAGTATTGGCACCCGCTACAGCATGACGGCCGAAGTCTCTGGTGGCCGACGCGTTTTGATCGCGCGACCCAGGAGCGGCCAAGTCCGCATTCACGAAGACTGCTGGGGTCAGGACCTGACCTGCCAAGGGACTCGCGCGGGTGGCGCTTTCAACGGTTCGCCGTCGATCTACGACTGGTACGAGGCCCATCGCTAAATCCCATGCACCTCTACCATGGCACGAGCGAGCAGTTCATCGCCGACGCCGTGCAGGCGCGCCTCGCCACGCACCTGAGCGACCGGTTCTTCCAGGAGTTCCGGTACAAGCCGCCCCTCAGCGAGGTCAACGCCTGGCGCAACTCGCTCGGTGCCATGGCGAACGTCCTGCAGCTCGCGGACCTGCGCGATCAGGGCGTTCTCGTCGAGCTGAAGCTGCCGCTGAGCTCCAAGCGGCTCGACGTGATGCTCACCGGCACGAACCCGATCGTCGGCGACGCCGCGGTGATCATCGAGCTCAAGCAGTGGACGGAGGTCGGGCGCTCGAACATCTCCGACTGCGTGACGGTCGAGTACGCCGGCGGGCACGAGAAGGACGTCCTGCACCCGTCGAAACAGGTCGCGCAATACCAGCGCTACCTCCAGGACACGCATCCGGCGTTCTCCGAGGGCGAGATCGAGCTCAACGCCTGCTCGTACCTCCACAACGCCCAGCGCGATCCGAGCTCGCCGCTCTACGCGGACGACTTCGAGGCGCTTCTCGCCCTCAACCCGATGTTCACCGGGACCGACGTCAACAAGTTCGCCAGCTTCCTCGAGGAGCACGTCGTCGGCGCAGACGACGACAACCGGATCCTCGAGAAGGTCGCCGCGACAGCGTTCCATCCGCACAAGCGGCTGCTCGACTACGTCGCCCGGGTGATCCAGAACGACCCGGTCTTCACGCTGCTCGACGAACAGCTCGTCGCCTTCAACGCGATCATGGATTCGGTCAAGTCGGCCGGCCAGAACAAGCAGCAGGTCGTCTTCCTCGTCCAGGGCGGGCCGGGCACCGGCAAGTCCGTCATCGCGGTCAACCTGGTCGCCGAGCTGTCCGCGCTCGGGCTGCGGACGCTCCACCTGACGGGCTCGAAAGCGTTCACCGAGAACCTGCGCAAGATCGTGGGCACCCGCGCCGGAGCAGTGTTCAAGTACTTCCGCGACACCGCGAACGTCGTGCCCGACGACAAGCTCGACGTCGCGATCCTCGATGAGGCTCATCGGATCCGCACGATCAGCACAAATCGCTTCACGCCGGCGAAGGCGCGGAACGGCAAGGCCCAGATCGACGACATCCTCGACTCGACACGGACCGCGGTCTTCTTCATCGACGACCTCCAGGTCGTCCGACCGGGCGAGGTCGGCAGCACCGACCTGATCCGCGAGGCGGCTGCCAAGCGCTCGATCGAGGTCCGCGAGTTCGAGCTCGAGGCGCAGTTCCGCTCGAACGGCTCAGATTCGTTCATCCAGTGGGTCGACAACACGCTCGAGCTGGCCCGCACGCCGCAGGTCCTGTGGCCGATGGACGACGAGTTCGACTTCCGGATCGTCCCGTCCGTCCGTGAGCTCGATCGCCTGATCCGCGAGCGGGCAGGGGAGGGGGCCACCGCCCGCCTCGTCGCCGGCTTCTGCTGGCCCTGGTCGAACCCCGACGAGAATGGCCAGCTCGTGCCCGACGTCAGGGTGGGGGACTGGGAGATGCCCTGGAACGCCCAGGCCGGTGCCGGCAAGCTCGCGCCCGGCATCCCCAAGTCCGACTTCTGGGCGAACGACCCGAACGGCATCAACCAGGTCGGCTGCGTCTATACCGCCCAAGGTTTCGAGTTCGACTACGTCGGCGTGATCTTCGGCCCCGACCTCGTCTACCGCCCGATGGATGGGGGATGGGTCGGCCAGCCGAAGGAGTCGTTCGACCGCGTTGTCAGTCGAGGTGTCACGACCGTTGAGTTCCGTGACTTCGTCAAGAGCACCTATCGGGTGCTTCTCACTCGGGGCCTGCGTGGCTGCTACACCCTCTTTGTGGACCCCGGGACGCGTGACTACTTTCTGAGCCGAGTAGAACGACGTCCAGAACGTTCCAACCGAGCAGCCTCCCCGGCATCTAAGGCAGGACGTTCATCATGACATCGCACGAATCGGTTCGGTCCCGTTCGACACTGGCGAACGCCCGCACGCCGAGGAGCCTTGCCAAGCACCAGCGAAAGTACCTGGCCAACTTGCTCAGTCTGCGGTGGGCATCGGACAACTCCCAGCGGATCGGAGCAGCTCTAGCTGGGGCTCAAGTCGACCTCAACCCCCACCAGATTGACGCGGCCCTGTTTGCGTTTCGATCCCCCCTTGCCCGCGGCGCGCTGTTGGCCGATGAGGTGGGTCTCGGCAAGACCATCGAGGCGGGACTGGTCCTATCGCAGCGCTGGGCTGAACGTCGCAGGCGAATACTGGTCGTAACACCCGCGAGCCTCCGCAAGCAGTGGCAGCAGGAACTCTCCGAGAAGTTCTTCCTGCCCGCGGCCGTGGTCGACTCCGTGTCGTACGCCAAATCCATGAACCTTGGCCATGACCCGTTTCGATCGGGGAAGATCGCAGTTATTTCATACGAATATGCCAAGGCACGAGCGGCAGACCTTCAGGCCGTGGACTGGGACATCGTGGTCTTTGACGAAGCGCATCGGCTCAGGAACGTGAACCGGCCGGCAAATGTCATTGCCAAGAAACTTCGGGAGACCTTCGCCGGCTGTCAGAAACTCTTACTGACAGCGACGCCATTCCAGAACTCGCTCTCGGAGCTCTTCGGCTTGATCAGCTTCATCGACGATCACATCTTCGGAGAGTTGTCCACCTTCCGTCAGCAGGCGATGGACCGCGATGGCAACTCCTCGCTGAATGGCGTGCGTGACCGCTTGATGTCTGTCTGCTATCGCAGTCTCCGACGTCAGGTTGAGCCATACATTCGCTACACGAGGCGCCTGCCGATAGTCCAGGAGTTCTCGCCGACCGCACAAGAGGCAGAGCTCTATCAGCGAGTCAGTGGGTATCTCCAGCAGTCGCAGGGTCTCGCGCTTGCTGCCGGATCCCGCTTCCTTGTGGCGATGGTGCTGCGGAAATTGCTTGCGTCGTCGACGATGGCTATCGCGGGAGCGTTAGGTTCGATGGCCCGACGAATGCGCTCGCTCGCGGACGACCTTGAAACCAGGCTCGTCATTGATCTCGCTACCGACTATGACCTGCTTCCCGAGACAGTTGAGGAATGGGCACCCGCCCAGGCGACCGTGGACCTGAAGGCACTACGTGAAGCGGCCGAGGCCGAGGCTGATCAGCTGGAAGCACTAACGGGGTTCGCCGAATCCATCGATACGAATGCGAAGGCTGAGGCCCTCATCCAGGCTTTGGACGTCGCCCTCCGTCGCAGTGCGGAACTGGGCGCCCCCGAAAAGGCGGTGATCTTCACAGAGTCGCGGCGGACGCAGCAGTATCTGATGGAGCTATTGCCCAGACGGGGCTACGGTGAGGGATTGGCCTCCTTCAATGGATCGAACACTGATCCAGCATCCACTCACATCTACAAG
Source organism: Candidatus Wallbacteria bacterium (assembly GCA_016199905.1). Lineage (GTDB taxonomy): Bacteria > Muiribacteriota > UBA6191 > JACPRK01 > JACPRK01 > JACPRK01. The sequence goes on along the minus strand of JACQFU010000058.1, from coordinate 4,226 downwards.
AGCTGGCGCACGAGGTGGAAGGGATCGGACCGTGTAACGGGCTCGCGCTCCGCGGATGTCCGGACTGCCATCGTGGACTACTTCCGGGAGGAAGGCCGCCTGCTAATTGCCACAGAGGCGGCAGCAGAAGGCATTAACCTTCAGTTCTGCTCTCTGGTCATCAACTACGACCTGCCGTGGAATCCGCAGCGAGTTGAGCAACGGATTGGAAGGTGCCACCGATACGGCCAGCGGCACGACGTGGTCGTTGTTAACTTCCTCAACGAAGGGAATGCTGCTGATCGTCGCGTGCTCCAACTACTGTCCGATAAGTTTCACCTCTTCGAAGGGGTGTTTGGCGCGAGTGATGGCGTCCTTGGCGCTCTGGAATCGGGTGTTGATCTCGAGCGACGAATTGCGGATATCTACCAGACGTGCCGCACGGACGCGGAGATCGACCGCGAGTTCGATCGGCTCCAGAACGAGCTTACCGAGGCAATCGACCAATCATTCGCACGCGCGAAGCTCCAACTTCTCGAGAACTTTGACGATGAGGTACGGGAGAAGTTGCGGGTCCGGGAACGCGAATCCGTCGAGCAGGTTGGGGCGTTTGACGCGGCCCTCATGGACCTGACGTTCGCCGAGCTAGGGCACCGGGCAATCCCCATATCGGCCTCGAGCTTCGAGTTGGTGGAGGCCCCTCCTGGCTCGACGGGAGCCCGTGCCGGTTTGTATGAGCTGCCGCGGCAGGCGACGAGCGGGTCCGTCTACCGCCTTGATCATCCACTCGCGCAGTTCCTGATCCGCCAAGCCCACGCATTGCCTTCCACGCCAGAAACGGTGGAGTACCACTACAGCAGCCACTCGGGAAAGATCAGTGCGCTTGAGCCATTTATCGGCTCATCGGGCTGGCTAGCGGGCGCCATCTTGAGCGTCTCTGCACTTGATCAGGTAGAGGATCGGATCCTCCTTGCGGCGAAAGCCGATGACGGCAGTGTCTTGGATCCCGACCTCGCTACCCGACTAGTTGGGCTCCCGAGTACCTCGCTGCCAAAGGAGGTCATCGCCGACGACGCTCGTCCAGATCTGCATTTGCTCGTCCAGGGATTGGCGTCGGAAGCGATCACGGAGATCACTACACGCAATCACTCGTTCTATCAGGCTGAGGCAGAGAAGCTCGGTGCTTGGGCGGAGGACCTGAAGGAGGCCTTGGAGCGAGACATCAAGGAAATCGACGCCCTTGTCCGGGAAGCTCGCCGCCAGGCTCTTGGAGCGGCGACCCTCGAGGAGAAGCTCGCCGGTCAGCGGGACTTGCGACGGCTGGAGCGCCGTCGAGCCGACAGGCGGAAGGAGCTATTCGAGTCACAGGACCGAATTGATGTTCAGCGGGATGCCCTGATTACACAGGTCGAACGCAAGCTTACGCAGAAAGTGCACCTCGAGCCGCTATTCACCGTCCGATGGAGTCTCACATGACAACCCGACGACTGCGCGCCGTTGCTGCTGTGTCGGAGGACTCAGCTCGAGGTCCGATCGGATCAGTGCTCGCTGGAGCCGAGACGTCACCATGCAGCATCGTGGCATCGAGAGTCGCCGCACGCCTGGTGACGGAGGGCCTCGTGAGGGTATCGGACGCGCCCGCCTGCGAATCGAAGCTGGCTACCGGAACGACGAGACCCGGCGACTGGCGACTCTGGATCGAGAAGATGCTCGAGCCGGGGAGGTAGCAATGCCGAGGACCGACCTGCGACTTCTCACGATCGAGAGCTTCCGCGGCAGCATCGCGGAATTCAGCATCAGGTTCAGTGACGACGCCGACCTTACGGTCATCTACGGCGAGAACGGGTCAGGCAAGACGACGATTTGCGATGCGATCGAATTCCTGGGCGCAGGGAAGATCGGGTCGCTAGAGGATCGCGGCCTCGGCGGGCAGTTGAGCCGGTACTGGCCTTCCATTGGGAAGCTCGCGAGCGACGTCAAGATCACGCTCGAGACGTCGACCGACACCCTGCGAGGCAGACTTCAGAATGGAGTCGCTACAGTTGAGCCTGAGGCTGCCCGGCCGCGAGTCGCGGTTCTTCGTCGCCCGCAGATTCTTCGACTGATTGATGCCCAACCGCACAAGAAGTACGAAGAAATCAGTCGTTTCGTCGACGTCGGAAAGATCGAGGCTGCCGAGTCCGGCATCCAAGGTCTCGTCGACGAGTTGGAGGCGAAACTGAACTCGGGTGTGCTGGTAACTGTCACCAACGAAGAGCAGATTGCGCGCTTCTGGGAAGCCGCTGGCTCGCCAGGAACGGACGCAATTTCGTGGGCAGTCACGGCATTGGAGCAACCGGACGCAGATGCACTCGTTGTTGTTGACAAGCTCACACACGCCGAAGAAGCCCTAGGTGTGCTCTCCGGGTACCAGCCTCGACTCACCGCAGCCCACGAAACCCAGGCTGCAGCCGAGGCCGCACTCGCAGACGCTCGCGCGATCGAGGCCGCGGTCGATGTGGGCGCAATGGGCGAACCTGAAACGTTGGGAATCCTCGAAGCCGCCGAGTCCTACCTCGCAGACACCGAACATGATGCGACGACGTGTCCGTTGTGCCGGAGCTCAGAGAAGGCGGCCGGCCTTCTTGGGGCTGTTCGCGATCGTTTGAGGTCGATGCACGAGCTCCAGGCGGCCAGCCGTCGAACAGCCGAGACCTCCCGTCGTGTTCAGGATGCACAGGCGGGTATTTCCGCGATAGGGGAGCAATACGAGCGTGACCGGCTGATCCTCATTGCCGCGGTCAGCAAATACGCCGAGCTTGATCCACTGTCCCCGACGCTACCAACCCCACCAATCGATGCCGCGGAAGTTGGGACCTGGTGGGAGCAAACGAAGACAATCCGTGGGGAGTGGACTGCTGCGCGCGTGCGGATGGTCAACAAGACCCAGTTTGCCGAGACCCTTAGGGCGACCGTAGACGCATACCGAGTGGGTCTTGGCGAACAGAAGCAACTGTCCAGCGTGTTGCCTGCACTCCGGGCAACTCTCTCCATCGTCCGTGAGGAGCGTCAGCGCTATACCGACGAAGTGCTGACCGCGATTTCCCGTAGGGTCGACGAGCTATATGAAGTAGTTCACCCAGGGGAAGGCGGGGCCGGACTCTCAATGGGCCTCACCCCTAGCCGGAGAGCGTCACTTGACCTCGGATCTTCATTTGGAGGGCAAGGTCGGGTGCCTCCAACGGCGTACTTCAGCCAGTCGCACTTGGATACCCTGGGCATCTGCGTGTTTCTGGCTCTCCTGGAGAGGGATGGTCCCGGCGAGACGATCCTCGTTCTCGACGATGTGCTCGCGAGCTTGGATGAACCACACGTCGAGCGTCTCGTAAGAATGATCGCCTCTATCGCGGCGCAGTTTCGCCACTGCCTGGTAACGACTCATTACCGGCCATGGCGCGAGAGGATGCGATGGGGCCTCCTCGGAGACGGCAGGACTGAACTCTTCGAACTACGGCGCTGGTCGCTCGCCGGCGGTATGCAACTCACCCGGACAATTCCCGAGATCGAGCGGCTGCGGGCTGATCTGGCTGATACATCACCAGACCTGCAGGCGATTGTGAGCCGCGCTGGGGTGATACTCGAAGCGATCCTTGAACACCTCACGCTTACCTACGAGTGCCCGCTTCCCAGGAAGCGCGGGGTGTCGCCGTACACAATCGGCGACCTTCTCAGCGGAGTCTCGGGTCGACTGCGTAGCGATCTCCGCGTTGAGACCAGAAACGACAATGCAGGTACCGTCACCTACGTGTCGACAAGCCTCACGCCACTGCTGGACGAGCTGCAAGACATTGCCGGCGTCAGGAACGCAATGGGTGCGCACTTCACAGAGTTGTCGTTCGAACTCCTCGACGATGACGCTACACGGTTTGGCCAGCGCGTCCTCGAACTCGCTGAACTTGTCGTCGATCCGCAAGCGGGGTGGCCATCCATATCGACATCAGGAAGCTACTGGGCAACGAAAGGCGACACTCGACGAATGCACCCATTCCAGCGACCGGGCTAGAGCCGGACAGACATAACTCACCTTATCGGAAGTACCTGCCGGAACACGCGTGACCATCGTGCGAGGGTCTGACCGCACGCCGTCAGGCCGGAAGGATGTCGATCCCGTATGCCGCGAACGCGGTGTCGCGGGTCACGACGACGGCGTCGAGCCGGAGCGCCTGAGCGATGAGCATTCGATCGAATGGGTCGCGGTGGTGTATCGG
>JACQFU010000490.1 GCA_016199905.1 Candidatus Wallbacteria bacterium | reverse complement strand
CGGCCGCCGGCCACGAGCACCTTCCCGTTCTGCAGCGCCACAGCTCCGTGGCGAGTCCTCGGAGCCAGCATGCTGGCCGCGGGCTCCGTGTGATACGTGTTCGTCACGGCCGGTACCAGATCCGCCCTGTAGACGACGTCCGTGGGGCTGCCTGGAGCAGTCAGGCCCGCCAAGCCGCCGACGGCGTAAAGCCCGCCCCGGTAGGTTGCCAGGGCCAGCTCGGAGCGGGCGTTGGGTAGATTGGCTGCGCTGTCCCACCGATCGTTGAGCGGATCGTATCGATCGACGGCCGGGGATTGGAAGCTCGCATTGACTCCACCTGCCACGAAGAGGCGATCGCCGAAACGTGCGGCCGCGCGGGAGCTGGCGGGGTTCGGGAGCACGGCGGCCGTGGTCCAGGCGCCGGCGCCGGTCCCGCTCGAAGAGTCGGGGGTCCAGTACTGCACGATGTCGAGAGCGCCGGAACCGGTCTGTCCTCCCAGGGCGTACAGGCGTTCGCCGAACGGTGCCATCCAGCTGGCTCTAGGAACCGGATTCGCGGCGTGATCGACCTGCGCGCTGGAATCGGACGCCGGAAAGCTCGAGAGCAGCTCGATGGCCGTCCCGCCACCCCCGAACTTCAGGCCGCCGAAGATGTAGATCCGGCCTTGGAAGTAAGCACCGGTGGCCAGGCGCCGATCCTGAGCCAGCCTTCCTATCTCGGTCGCCCAGCGATCGGCGACAGGATCGTAAGACTCGATCGCGGGCGTCTGGCTTCCGAAGGCGTCCGTGCCACCGGCGATCGCCCAGAGCTTGCCCTCGCCCGCCACCAGAACGAGCCCCCAGCGGGGCGTGGACATCGACGACACCTGGGTCCAGCTCACCGAACTTGGAGAGTCGAGCCGGTAGACGTCGCCCACCGGACTGTTCTTGTCCGTGTGGTAGCCGCCGGCGTAGTAAAGCTTCCCGCCGATTGCGGCGGCAGCTCCCCCTGAGGTCGGCAACGGCAAGTGTGGCGCTGCGGACCAGGACACGTACTGAGCGAACGCCGTGCCGGCGAACAAGGTGGCGGCGATGGTCGCGAGAAATGCGATGCGGAACATCCGAGCCTCCCAGGCGTTCGAAAGTCTTGTGTATTTCCTTCAGCCCCGGCTCACTGCCCCGCCGCCCGGCCTTGCCGGTACGGCAGCGAAGAGGTCGACCTTCCTGTCTGCGAGTTGGGGCCCGGATTCAGATTACTCGATGACTGCCCCGGCAATCCAAGCAAACTCGAAGCCGCCCGGGTCGCCGCCGTGGGCGAAGCCCCCTGCGACACCGGCGCTCAATCCCGTGCACATGTGCGGCAATCGGACCCTTGCTGGTAACGCGGCTCCGTGTTAGGAGGATCTTCAAATGGCTGCCGATACTGAACGCGACCCCAGGCCCGCGACGGGCGCCGGCGCCGGCCACGCCACGGTGGCAGGTTCCACGCGCAAGGCCGACACGGGCGGAAAGACGCACGTCAGCACCAGCCGGCCCCTGAGCGCAACGCGGCGATCGGCGACGCCCTCGGAGGTCGTGGCAGAGCGCTACGAGGTCCGGGGAGTGGCCGGCGAGGGTGGGATGGGCGAGGTCCTGGTCGTCCGCGACCGCACCCTGGAACGCGACATTGCTCTGAAGCGGATGCTGGGAGACGACCGTTCCGACGAACGGGTGCGGCGCTTCCTCAACGAGGCCCGAGTGACCGGGCGGCTCGAGCATCCCGGCATCGTTCCGGTGCATGACGTGACACCTCACGAAGGCCATCCGTTTTTCACAATGAAGCTGGTGAAGGGCTCGTCCCTGGGGCAGATCCTGGCAAGGCTCCGAGCCCAGGAAGGCAAGATCACCGAAGAGTACGACCTCCGGCGGTTGACCGGAGTCCTGACCAGCATCTGCCAGGCGATGGCTTTCGCCCATTCGCGCGGAGTGCTCCACCGGGACCTGAAGCCGGACAACATCATGCTCGGAGACTTCGGCGAAGTCCTCGTCATGGACTGGGGGCTCGCGCGAGTGGGATCGATCGCCGGCGAACGATCGAACGCGCCGGTGGCCGCGGCTGCGGCGAGTGCCGGTCCCGGTGATTCGGTGGACGAGCTTGCCGCGGCAGGAAATCGCGGCCTCTCGGCGGGCCAGGGAACGATGGAAGGCAGCATCGCCGGCACTCCCGGCTATATGGCGCCGGAGCAGGCCCGGGGGGAGATCTCGAAGCTTTCGGAGCGAACGGATGTTTACGCTCTCGGAGCGATCCTCTACGAGTGCCTGACGCTGTGTCCGCCCCATCAGAAAGAGACGTCTCTCTTGACGCTGCAGGCCGTCCTCACGGAGCCCGTGGTGCCACCCTCCCGCAGAACGCCCTCCCGGACCATCCCCCGCGATCTCGAAGCCGTGGCCATGAAGGCGCTGGCGCCGGAGGGGACGCGCCGATACTCCTCGGTCAACGCCTTTCGGGCGGATTTGGAGGCGTGGCTATCGGATCGGCCGGTTTCTGCGCGCCATTCGACGCCTGTCGAGAAGACGATGCGCT
>JACQFU010000479.1 GCA_016199905.1 Candidatus Wallbacteria bacterium | reverse complement strand
CGCGACGGATGCACGAACCCGCTCCGGATCATGTGATCCAGCACCACGATCGCCGTCATGGCCTCCGCCACCACGGCCACGCGCGGCGTGATGTTGCGATCGAAGCGCCCCTTCACTTCGATCGTCCTCTCCTGCCCGGACTCCAGATCGACCGTCTTCTGGGGCAGCGGGATCGACGGAGTCGGCTTCACCGTCAAGCCGACAACCAGCCCCATCCCGCTGGAGATCCCGCCCAGCGTTCCCCCGGCGTTGTTCGAGGCGAACGTGAGCCGTCCGCCCTCGACGATCATCGCGTCGTTGGTCTCGCTGCCGGTCATCCCCGCGTGCTGGCGCCCCGCTCCCAGCTCGAAAGCCTTCACGGCACCGATCCCGAGAAGCGCAGCACCCAGCTCGGCCGAGAGTTTCCCGAACACGGGTTCACCCAGTCCCACCGGCAATCCGGACGTCGTCACTTTCACCCGGCCGCCCGTGCTCTCGCCTGTCGCCGACAGCTCCAAGACGCGCGCCACGGCCGCCTCCATCGAGCGCTCGTCCTCAATCCCGACCCCGGCCATCTCGACGACGCGGCTTGCGATCGACACGCCGGCCAGCCCGAGAAGCTTGCGCGCCACGGCCCCCGCAGCCAGGCGCGAAATGCACTCCCGTCCGCTGGCCCGACTGCCCCCCCGCCAGTCCACGTGGCCGTACTTAACCCGCCACGTGTAGTCCGCGTGTCCCGGCCTCAGCGTATGCTTCAACGCCTCGTAGCGGCACGATTTCGCGTCGCGGTTCGGGATCATGATGCTGATCGGCGTCCCGATCGTCTTCCCGTCGAAGACCCCGCTCAGGATCTCCGCCGCGTTCTCCTCCTTGCGGCCCGTGCCGATGCGCGGGTCGGGCACGTCGCGCTGCAGCTCGCGGCGGATCTCCTCCAAGGACAGTTCCAGTCCGGCGGGACAACCGTCCACGACGACGCCCATCGCCGGTCCGTGGGATTCCCCCCAGGTTGTGACACGGAATATCTTTCCAATCGTGTTGCTCAAGGTGGGGGCTCCAGCACGGCGATCCCTCGCCTTGTCCCGACGAAAATCCTGTCCGGCGCCGCCGCGGCCGTGAAGACCTCCGCCGAGGGCAAGCGCCCTTGCGTCCGGCCGCTGCCGCCGCCCCAGCCGCTCACGCTGCCGGCAGGAAAGTCCTCCGCCCGAAGGTGGTATCGGCGCGTCAGGCCACCCTCCAGGATGATCAGGCCATCCGGAGTGCCCACCAGGAGGGTGCGCCCCTCACGGGCCGGCTCCACATACTGCACCGGACCCAGGTACGAGTCCTTCCAGTGCCAGCCGTCGAAGTGCGATACGCCCGCGCTGGTTCCCACGAACACGCCCCCGGCCGCATCGATCGCGACCGAGGTCACCGCGTCGGACAGCAGCCCGTCGTCGGGCTTCTCGTCCACGTCGGGCTTCCCGTCCGGATCGCGCCAGACCGTCCACTTCGTCCCGTCGAAGCGCGCCACGCCGCCGAGCCAGATCCCGACCCAGACGTTGCCTTTGCCGTCGGCCGCCACGCCCGAGATCCAGTTCTCGCCCAGCGGAGAGTTCTTGATCGTGAACTGCCGCGCAACGCGCCCCCCGGAGACTTCGAACAACCCGACGTCGGTGCCGACCCAGGTTCGCGCTCCATCGTGACACTGCGTCCATACATCCGCATCCAGCGCTTGTCCGTCGGCCCCCATGACGCGGCGGAACGCTCCACCTTCGAGGTAAGCCGGGCCCCGCGAGGTGCCGCACCAGGCGCGGCCGCTCGGGTCGATCGCCACCGATCGCGTCACTTCCGAAGGCAGTCCCTCCGTTTTGCCGAAGCGGGTCCACGCGCCGCGCGCGTCGAGCCGAAACAGCCCGCTCTCCGTCGCGAACCAGACCGCCTCGCCGTCGCCTTGTACCGTGGAGCCGAACACGCTCACGCCGGCCGCTGCCCCCGGAAGGCGCAGGTCCTCTCGGAAGCGTCCCGGCGGTTTTGCCAGCCAGCCTTCGCCTCCTGCGTCCGCCGCCGCCACGCGCGCCAACACCAACAGGGTCAAAGCCCCCACCAGCAACGCCTGCCCAGCCGGTGAACGAACCACCATGGATCGGCGCTGCCGCAAAGGTCGTTCCAGGGAAGATTCAGATGGAGGACTGGAGGCCACTAGAATAGGAGCAGACGCCGCACGTACCGATAGGCTCGAAACCGGAGTCTTCAAACCTGAGACGGAGAAGTTGGACGGAGAGATAGAAAGCGGAGGATGACGAACGAAGAGTCCGAGACTACCATCTGTACTTTGTTGTCCCCCGTCTTCTGTCTCTCTGTCTGAATCTGCCGACGCTCGGTCTCGAATCTCGAATCTCGAATCTGGACATCCGTTCTTCTCTCGGCCTACCCGAGGCCGTCGCTCTTGCTCCCTCACCCCGGCTTCCACGGCGGCGCGGCGTCTTCTGCCGCGCAAACCACCACCGGCTTGGCACCCACCATCCCCGCCGCCGTCCCGGCCATCGAGTTCATCGCGTCTTTCGACCATCCCACGATCGTCTCCCACACCTGACCGTCTTTGCCGATCAGGAACAGCGACGGCACATGGGCGACTCCATAGGCCTTCGACGCGGGATACCCCTCGCCATCCAGCAGCATCCGAAACGTGCAGCCCTTCTCCGTGGCGAACGCCACCGTAGCCTCGGCGTCATCCTGGCTCACGCCCAGCACCGTCAGCCCGGCCTCGCCCAGGGCCCTGTGCAGCTTCTCGATGTAGGGAAACACGAGCTGGCACGTCGGGCAGCCGACCTTGAAGAACGCCAGCAGCACGGGCCCGAAGGTGCAGGCCGACTG
>JACQFU010000478.1 GCA_016199905.1 Candidatus Wallbacteria bacterium | reverse complement strand
GGGATCCTGGGGCTGACCGAGGGCCGCGGAGGCAAGCAGGAAGAGGCCGAGAAGGCCCAAGACCGGTCCGCGGGTCATCGCGCCATCTCCAAAGTGAGAGCCGGCATCTGGGACGACGAAGCCCCGTGAAGCTGCTTGATGCCTTGGGCGATGTAGAAGACGACACCGTAGAGGCAAGCCACGACCGCGGCCCCTCCGGCGGCGACGAACACCAGGCCACCCGAGACGAGCCCGTACGAGAGGATTCCAAGGCTGACGAGGCTGATCGCTCCGCACGCGGCGACCATGAACAGCGTCTCGATCACGGTGCCCAAGGCCTTGAAGAATCCGGGCCCTCGGCCCATGGCCTTGCCGCCGTCGGGGCCAAAGTGACGGGTCCCCAACGACTCGACCACCTGCTCGGGCGTGTCGCCGCGCGCCATCTGGTCCACGACGCCGTCGGCCTCCTGGAGCGCGCTGACCACCCGGCCCGGGCCCGAACGATCCATGTCGTCGGTGAGCACTTGGAAGGCTTCGTCGAAGGAGCGGGCCAGCCGTGCGCGCACGATGCGCTCATCCATGCCCTCGGCACCGGTCACGACCGGAGTACCCGCGACCTTCTCGACTGCGGCCGTGAATGGGCGCACACCCATCTCATCGATGGTGGCGTCGAGGCGGTCGGCCAGCGTGTCGCGCAAACGCTGAAGCTGATTGTGAAGCTGACCGCCACGGTCCTTGGCGCTGGCGGCGAGCTTCAGCGACGCCAGGCGCGCGCGGATGGCCGTGAAGTCGGACTTGGTCTTGGCGAAGTCCCGGGCCAGGAAGTCACCCAGCCGACGAAAGTCGCTCCTGCTCTGCGCCCAGTCTTTGACCAGGAACTCCTTGACCTCGGAGAGGGCCGACCGTTTCGCGTTTTCGGCAGCCGCCAGAGGAGCCGGAGCCAGCACTGCAAACGAGAAACAAAAGACGGTCAACAGGCAGATGAACCGGCTGGGCTGCATGGATGCCATCCTTGACTGTAGACAAACGACAAATGGGGATTCCCCCTATTACTGTACCGGTCGGTCGGGCCAGAGGTTGCCGGATCGGTTCCATTTGGTCGCGTCTCTGCATCGATCGCCGCTTCCGGAGTGCAACGCCAGGAACGCCTCACGCTCAGGCACCTTGTCCCTTGCTGCTCACGCGAACCCGGACCCAGTCGCTCCTTCCACTCGACCGGAAAAGGTTCTTCGCTAGCTCATCGATCTCGAGCCGCTGATACTTGGGTCCCAGTTGAATCGCGACTCGCGTTTGACCGAGTTGGCTATCGACGATCATCCCGCGAACCAGGCCTCGCGCGATCGCTTTGGCAGGAAACTCGTACCGGAAGGTATGCTCGCCTGCTCGCTTTCGGACGTGAGCGAGGTGGAGGCTGGTCAGGTATGAATCCCCCCCGTAGGGAAAGGCGGCCTCCAGTTCCAGTTCCCTCGGATGCCAGCCGGCCGGGGCCGGCCCGACCACGCGCCCCCAGCTGTCCAGGTGGCTGTTGACCCGCGCAAGAGAATCCGCGTCACTCCAGAGCGCGTCCAGCAGGGGCAAGCCGGCGCGCTTGAATCGAAGGCGTATCGCTTCATGCCCGATGACGCGGCATGGGCCGCCCTTCGCCGGTTCCCAGACACTCCCGGCATATCCGGCGTAGTGCTCGCGCAGTGCGGGAACGCCCAGCATCAGCGCCCTGGCCAGCGCCGCCCCGACGAGCGGCCGGGGTACGCCGGCGGCCGGCGGGCCCAGGTCGGTAAGAATCGCGATGTCGCATCGGTCGGCATGCGACGAAGCCACCCGCGTCTGGAACGCATCCAGCTTGTAAGGTCGATCCTGGCGGGCCAGCACGATGTTTCGCACGTGCTCCTTGGTAGGGCAGCCGCCGCAGTGGAAACACTTGGCCTTGGTCCACGATCGACCCAGGCAGTAATCGATCTCCTGATAGCCGCGCGCCCGCTCGACTTCGGCCCAGAGGAACTCCCGCAGAACGCCGGTGGAAACCCTCGCCCAAGGCTTGCTCCGGCTCTCTTCCAGCGAATAGCCCTTCATCAACTGCCCGACGTCGGCTCCCTCGGCCACGAGAGCATTTTCGAAGGCGAGGCGAAACGACTCAGGAACTTCGCGGTAATAGACAAACGAAGTCTTGCGGAGCGCCGAAATCAGCGCCGGGTAGATGGCCCTGGAGTCGGTACGTACCAGGATCTGCGAGAACCAGTATTCGGGTAAGTCTGCGGAGGCGCGAAAATCGAACCCGGCCGCCTCGATGAGACGGCCTGCAGTTTCGAGGATCGGCTGCAGCCGGTCGAGGGTCGGCGCGTCCTCGAACTCGAGAGGTGTCCACGGAAATCGGACCAGCGGCGTGATCGACATGATCACCCGTGTGGAAGCGTGATACTGCTCCCGGACCTCGTTGATGTGGCCGAGGAGATCCCGAAGCGCGAGGAAGTCCTGTTCTTCCTCCAGACCCGTGGCAATCAGGAAGACCTTGAGCTGCCGAGCACGAGACCCGAAGATGGCGACGAGCGAGTCGTGCAGCTCGTCGTTCTCGAGGTTCTTGTGAAGGTAGCGTCTCAGGCGCGGGCTGATGCCTTCCAGCCCGCAGGTGTGGCTTGCCTTTTCGATGGCGTGCTGGAACTCGACCATCTGCGGATCGCGCGCCAGCAAATCGAACCGTTGACTCTTGAGGCCGATCGATTTGAAAAGCGGAACCAGATCCCAGAGGACCTGGTAGAACCCGGAATGCATGTTGAAGTTGAAGCTGTAGAGGTCGATCGAGTCCAGGCCCATCGCTGCTTTGGCCCGCAGAGCAATCTCCCGAAGCACCGGGGCCGAGCGCTCGCGATAGGGCTTCCGGTCCCAGCTCTCTGCGCAGAAGCTGCAGAAGCACGGACAGCCTTCGCTGATCTGCAGATGACTGGAGCCAGCTTGATCTTCCAGGTAGTAGATGGGGCCGGCCTCCAGAGCCTGGCTTCGGTTCAGGTTCGATATGAAGCTCTTGGCGGTCGAACGCGGCCGCTCGGGCTGCAGAAAACCCGGCAGTTCTTCCAGCTCGACGAGCAGCTGGGCCTTGCTCTTGCCGGCTCGCTTGCCGTCTCTCAGAGTCTCGAGCAGCCGGGCGATCGTGACGTCGTCTTCGCCGACGAACAGTCCATCGACCGGCGGGTCGTCGCACCAGATGGCCGAGCTGTAGAGGGCGTTGGCGCCGCCCAGGAGAATCAGCGGCAGGTCGGGCCTCCCGAGTCGCTCCCGTTTACCGAGCGGAATGCCGCTGCGCGCCAGAAGCGTGATGAGATTGACCAGCTCTTGCACGATCGAGTTGGAGAACCCGATGAGATCGAAGCCGTCCGGCCCGCATTTGGACTGAGTTCCGAGCAGCCACGGCACCTTCGCTTCCGTCATCATCCGACCGTCGCGCGGCGGAGGCAGATAGGCCAGGTCGGGGTAAATGCCGTCGATTCGCGAGGCCAGTTGGTAAAGCAGCCGATGCGTGAACGAGTACCCCGTGTCCTCATAGGTGGACAGCCGGGCAAACAGGATCCGGAAGTCTCTTCGCGCGTACTCGGTCACGGGGAGGGTATTCAGCTCGCCTCCGCGCAGCCAGAGGCCGTGCCGGCTCAGATCCGGATAAACGCGGTCATACCAGGCATGGAAAGAAGACATGCGGCCCAAGGGTGCCACAGAGGTCGCCCCATTTGGAATCGGGATCGTGAACTCCCTCTACCGTCTCGATCTCCCGGAACACCTGCATCGCGTTAATGGTAGATTTCGTCCGAACATGCTGCGACGAGCTCTGATTGCCATCTGGCTGCTCACCCTTGCCGAGATCGGGTGGGCCACTCGGCCCGCTCGGCTGCACGCCTGGCCGTATCAGCTGGTCCAGGCGGGCGATGGATTCAGCCATCCGGTCCAGCTCACGCACGCAGGAGACGGCTCGGGACGTCAATTCGTGGTCGAGCAGGAGGGGCGCGTGGTCGAAGTGGTCCGTGGAGCCCCCGGCGAAGTCTTCCTCGACCTACGGAGCAAGGTCGAGTACGGAGGCGAATGCGGCCTGCTTTCGATCGCGTTCCATCCCCGCTTCCGGGAGAACGGCCGTTGCTGCGTCAACTACACGGCCGGCACCAACGGCCTGGAGTCCGTTATTTCCGAGCTCACTGTTCCGAGGGGAGCCCGGAAGCCCGATCCGAAGAGCGAGCGCATCCTGCTGCGGCTAGCGCAGCCCTATCCCAACCACAACGGCGGGCTGAACGTGTTCGGCCCCGACGGCTTCCTCTACACGGGCTTCGGCGACGGCGGAAGCGGCGGCGACCCACACGGCAACGGGCAAAACCTGGGAACGTTGCTCGGAAAGATGCTGCGCCTCGACGTCGACCGCCGCGATCCGGGCCTGCAGTACGCCGTCCCGCCCGACAACCCCTTCGTAAGACGGTCCGGCGCGCGCCCGGAGATCTGGGCTTACGGCCTGCGCAATCCTTGGCGGTTCAGCTTCGACCGCGTCACGGGTGCGCTCTGGTGCGGCGACGTCGGCCAGAATCGTTTCGAAGAGATCGATGTGATCGAGAAGGGGAAGAACTACGGCTGGAATGTGATGGAGGGCTCGCACTGCTTCAAGCCGGAGAGAAACTGCGCCACCGACGGTTTGACGCTGCCGGTGAAGGACTATGGACGCAAGGAGGGCGTC
>JACQFU010000497.1 GCA_016199905.1 Candidatus Wallbacteria bacterium | reverse complement strand
TCCGCCCGCGCCGGTGATCGCGGTGATCGACCCCGCGGCGCTGCAGCAGTCGCTCCTCTACCTGGCGGCGCACTCTAGGGACGCCATGCCCGGAGGCGGCGAGTTCTCGGTGGAAGTCGACTCCGCCATCGTTCAGTCGTCGGAGGTGCAGCCCGCCGCTGGGCATCCTTCGGAGAACTGCGTGCACATCCGCGTCGCCGACACCAGCCCGGCAATGACGGATTGGCAGCGAAGGCACTTCTTCGAACCCTACGCGACGCTCGACGGCAGCGCGCGCGGCAGCGGCTTGGGGCTGGCCGCCGTCTACGGCTTCGTGAAGCAGAGCGGCGGAGACCTCGAGGTCTCGTGCCGCCCCGGTCACGGCACGCTCCTGGACATCTACCTGCCCGCCCTGGCCGGGCTCCAGGCGCTGGACGAAAGAGGGGCTGTCGATCGGGTGCGGCCATCGGCGGCCGCGACAATCCTGCTCGTCGAGGACGAGCCGGAGGTCCGCAATCTCGCGCGCCGCATACTCGAACACTGCGGATACAGCGTGCTCGTGGCGGAGGGAGGAGAGGCAGCGCTGGCGATGGCTCGCCAGCATCCGGGGCCGATCGATCTCCTTCTGTCGGATGTGAGAATGCCGGATGCCAGCGGCCCGGGACTGGCTCTGGAGCTTGCTTCGTCGCGTCCCGAGATGAAGGTTCTCTTCATGAGCGGACACACGGGCGCGAACCCGGGCGAGCCCAACGAGCTGGCGGGCGCCGGAAGGCTGCTGGCGAAACCGTTCACGCCGGAGGTCCTGGAGCTCCAGGTGCTCGAGGTGCTCTGCCTTTCCGCCCGGCCTCTGCCGCGCAGCTAGCGCGATTCGCCCCCCACGGCCGATTCGCCTTGCCCGCCTGGCGCGGCCGTCGTACCATCGGGGAAACGGGTCCTTCGGCCTGCCTATGCGGATATCGATGAGAGCGTCACTCCTGGCCGCGGCCGCCTTGCTGGCTGTGGCTGTTTTGTCACCGCTCGCCGCATCGGATGGGGCGCCCGCGGTGCCGGCAGTCTCTGCCCCTCTGACCACGACGGGCGAGTTGGCCAAGCTCGAGAAAGCCAACCCTTTGCGGCCGCTGCCCAAGTTGATGCTCGGGCACGACCAGGCCCTCGGCGATTTCAAGAGACCGCCCGACGTGCGGCGGGCCCGGCTGGGAAGATGGCTGTTCTTCGACCCGCGCTTGTCGCCGGGCACCAAGAACAGCTGCGAGAAGTGCCACTCGAGTGCGCGAGCCTGGAGCGAGAACACCGTGCTCGACATGCACATCGGCCCGCACACCGTGCCGCGCCGCACGATGACCTTCACCAACACGGCCTTCAGCTTCTTCCCGGAGCAGTTCTGGGACGGCCGCTCGCCCAGCCTCGACGAACAGCCCAAGGGCCCCAAGCTCAACGTGGCCGGCATCGCCGCAATCGAAGGCTACAAGCCCTTCTTCATCGAGTCCTTCGGCGACAGCGCCATCACTTCCAATCGCATCTGCCAGGCGCTGGCCGACTGGGAGCGCATGAAGATTTCCGGCGATTCGCCCTGGGATCGGTGGCGCCGCAAGGGCGACTCGAAGGCCGTCTCCGAGGAAGTGAAACTTGGCGACAAGGTCTTCTTCGGCAGGGGCCGCTGCGCTCACTGCCACGTGAGCACCGTTCTCACCGATCCGAAGTACGACCTGGTCCGCACTCAGATGAAGGACTCGCCCCTGCATCTGGTGGGGAACTCCTTCACGGACTGGCGGTTCCATAACGAGGGCGTCGGCTTCGACACCCAGAAACGCACGTTCCGCGATCCCGGCCGGTCCATCGCCACGGGCCGCAGGGAAGACACGGGCGCCTTCAAAACGCCGCCGCTGCGCGACGTGGCGCTGCATCCTCCGTACATGCACGACGGGTCCCTGCCGACGCTGCAGGCCGTTGTGGAGCACTACCGCAAGGGCGGCATCGACAATCCCTACCTCGATTCACTGATGGAGCCCCTGGAGCTGACCGACGCGGAGGCGAAGGCGCTGGTGGCGTTCCTCGAAGCGCTCAACGGCACCGGCTACGAGGACCACGCGCCGGAGTGGTTCCCGGAGTAGACGCAGCACCTCGAACGGTGCTAGCATGCCGCCTCTTCCATGTTAATGGCGGCCTCACAACGCGGCAGCCTCGCGGTACGGGCAAACGCGAAGGTCAACCTGTTCCTGAAGGTTCACGGGCCGTTGCCGGACGGCCTGCACCCGATCGAGGGCGTCTTCGCGACCGTGTCGCTCGCCGATGGGATCGCCGTCGACGTTCGTCCCACGCCGGGGATCTCGCTGGTCACCGAGTTCGACTTCGACTGTCCCGCGGCCGAGAACCTCTGCGTGAAGGCTGCGGCCGCCTTCTTCGAACGCGCAGGGCTGCGGGGCCACGGCTGCGAGATCCGACTCGACAAGCAAGTCCCCGTCTTCTCGGGCCTGGGTGGCGGCAGCGCCGACGCGGCGGCGGTCCTGGTCCTGCTCAATCGGATGTACGACTCGCCGTTGGGCGAGTCGGAGCTGTCGGAGCTGGCTTCCGGGCTCGGCAGTGACGTCCCCTTCGCCCTTCGGGGCGGCGTGGCCATGGTGCGCGGCACGGGCGGCGAGGTTTCTCCCCTGCCCTGCCTGCCCCGACTGCATCTGGTAATCGTGAAGCCCGCTTGTCACGTCTCGACGGCCTGGGCCTACACCGCGTTCGACGGCTTCCCGGACAAGTCGGGCGAGGGCGACCTCGAGGGACTGGTTGCGGCGCTGGCCCGCGACGATGCTGCAGGCGTGGCTGCGCGGCTCTACAACAACTTCGAGGGCGTCGTCGAAGCGCGCTACCCGGCCGTGCGCCTGGCGCGCGAACAGATCCTCTGGGCCGGGGCCCTGGGGGCCAAGCTCTCGGGCAGCGGCGCCGCCGTCTACGGTATCTTCTCCGACGCGTCCGCATGCCGCGACGCCGCCGGCAAGCTCCAGGGCCGATACCCGGCCTGGGAATGTGCGCTCCGGCCGCTCTCCGTCGAGTTCGAGGTCCCAGAGGAGTCCCGGCCATGATTCAGCCGCGCTGCATCAGCATCATCGGCTCCACCGGGTCCGTGGGTCGCAGTACGTTATCGGTTGTCCGAGAGTCCGCCGGCCTGCTCGCGATCGGGGGGCTGGCGGCCCATTCCAACTGGGAGCTTCTGCTGGAGCAGGTCCTGGAGTTCCGGCCCTCCCATGCCGGCCTGGTCGACGAGGACGCGGCCCGGCAGCTACGCGACGCCCTCCCGCGAGATCGGACCTGCGAGGTGCACGCCGGCCCCGGCGCGCTCGAGACCATCGCCTCGCTGCCCGCCGTGGAGACCGCCGTCTGCGCCGCCCTGGGTGCGGCGGGCATCCCCCCCGTCGTCGCCGCCATCCGCGCCGGCAAGACCATCGGCCTGGCGAACAAGGAGGTGCTGGTGGCCGGCGGCTCCTTCATCACCGCCCTGGCCCGCGAGCACTCCGCCACGATCATCCCGATCGACAGCGAGCACAGCGCCATCTTGCAGTGCCTCCGCGGCGAGCGCGCCTCGGAGGTCCGCTCGCTGGTGCTGACGGCCTCCGGCGGCCCCTTCCGGCAGCTCCCGGCGGATCGGCTCGCCCAGGTCACGCGGGCCGAAGCGCTCAAGCACCCCAACTGGGTGATGGGCGAGAAGATCACGATCGACAGCGCTTCGCTGATGAACAAGGGGCTGGAAGTGATCGAGGCCCACTGGCTGTTCGGTCTTGGATACGACCGAATCCGCGTGATCGTTCACCCCCAAAGCATCGTCCACAGCATGGTCGAGTTCTGCGACGGCAGCGTCATCGCCCAGCTCGGCATCGCCGACATGCGCATCCCGATTCAGTTCGCGGTCAGCCACCCGGACCGATGGCCGATCGAGTACCTGCCGCGCCTCGACCTGCTGGCCATCGGCTCCCTCACGTTCGAGGAGCCCGACCTGGACCGTTTCCGCTGCCTGGCACTTGCTTTCCAGTGCGGAAAGATGGGCGGCACCTTCCCGGCAGTGCTCAACGCCGCCAACGAGATCGCCGTCGACCGGTTTCTGCAGGAGCGGCTGCGCTTCGTCGACATTCCCAGCGTCATCGAGGGGGTGCTGGAGCGCCACGAGGGCCATCCGGCCGTCGATCTCGAGAGCGTCCTGACGGCAGATGGCTGGGCCCGTCGCGAGGCGCAGCGTATCGCCGAGCACGTCGGCCCGGGCGCGCGATGAACACCTACCACGGCATTCACATCCCTCGCACGACCACCAAGGAAGTCATCGACGCGATCGACAGCTTCTTCTTCCATCGCTACTTCACGCGTCGCGACACGCCCACGGCCGCGTCGGAGGCGCTCTGGAACGTGGGGGTAGGCGGCGAGCGCGACGGCTGGGTCAGCGTCTACGACGAGGGCGAGAACTTCCGGCGGGCCAACCTGCTTGCGCGTTCGCTTTCGGCGCACTTGCACCGGCCTGCGCTCTGGCTGGGGTTGTGGGAGGGCCAGGATTTCTACTACCAGGTCTTCAACGACGGGGAGCCGATCGACGCCTACGACTCCGATCCCTCCATCTTCGATCCGGACGAGGGTTTCACCGAGGATCCGGACGGGACCGGATGGCTGCCGGCCGATTTTTCGGGAATCAATCGCGATCGCAACATCGCGGGCCTCGGAGATCCCGGGGCCTTTTTCGCCGTGATGCCTTGCGAGGACGATTCGGCGCCGGGACGACTGCAAGCTCTCCTGTCGCGGGGACGGGCCTATCACGGGGAGGGGCAACCCGACTGCGGCGAGCTGGACTGGGCCGGCGAAGGGGTTGCCTCGGTGGCGGCGCTGATCGGTTTGCCTTCCGAGCGGGCCGCAACGGGGTTCGTCCCCCTGTTGGGTAAGGAGCAGCCGCCGGACTGGTTGAAGGTGCTCGAGTACCACCGGCTTAGCAAGGCTCGGCCGGCCGCAAAGCGGCGGCCCCGAAAGGGGGAGGCGTGAATCGCGTCGGCTTCGGTTTCGACGTTCATCCGTTCGCGGCGGGCCGCAAGCTGGTGCTGGGCGGAGTGGAGCTGGAGCACACGGCCGGGCTGGCGGGCCATTCGGACGCCGACGTGCTGTCGCACGCGCTCGCGGACGCGCTGCTGGGCGCGGCGGGGGAGGGCGATCTGGGCCAGCATTTTCCGGCCTCCGATCCGCGCTGGAAGGGCGTTTCCAGCCTTGTCTTTCTCGACGCCATCCGGGAACTGTTGAACCGCAAGGGCCTCCGGATCGTCAACGTGGATTGCACGGTGGTGGCCGAAAGGCCTAAAGTGTTGCCGCACGTCCCGGCCATCCGGGCGGCGCTGGGCCGGGTCCTGAGAATCGACCCCGCCCTCGTCGGTGTAAAGGGCAAGACGTGCGAGGGCCTGGGCGCCATCGGCAGAGAAGAAGGAATCGCCGCTTACGCCGTCGCCTTGGTGGAAACGCAGTAAGATTCGAACGGCCCCGGCGCGTGGGGCACGAGACAGGCCCGGGCCGACCACATCAGGGCGCCGGACCCAAAGGGCAGTGATCCAACGGTGCAAGAAGGTTTCGTGATGACCAACTCGATTGTCCCGGCCTCCATGTCGGATTTCCTCGAGAATCTCGTCCACCCGCAGGAGGTCAAGAAACTCTCCGTGCCCCAGCTCGAGGAGCTGGCCGCGACCATCCGCGAGGCGCTGGTCGAAGTCGTCAGCTCCAACGGCGGCCACCTGGCGCCGAACCTGGGAGTCGTCGAGCTGACGCTGGCGCTGCTGGCCAAGCTGGACCTGCCGACCGACGAGATCATCTGGGACGTGGGACACCAGGCCTACGTCTTCAAAATGCTCACGGGCCGCTACAAGCAGTTCCCGACCATTCGCACGGCGGGCGGCCTATCCGGATTCCCGCGGCGAGACGAGAGCCTCTACGACAGCTTCGGCACTGCCCACGCCTCGACCTCCATCGCCGCGGGGATGGGCAAGGCCATCGCGCGCGACATGAAGGGCTACCGCAACAACGTCGTCGCCGTGATCGGGGACGGCGCGATGACCGGCGGGCTGGCCCACGAGGGTCTCAACAACGCCGGTCACATGAAATCGAAGTTCCTGGTGGTGCTCAACGACAACGCGATGTCGATCGCTCCGAACGTGGGCGCCTACCACCACTACCTCGATCGGATCCGCTTCGACCCCGTCTACACGGCATCCAAGAAGTACATCAAGGACAAGCTGCACCAGATGCCCGCCGTCGGCGGGATGCTCGAGGGCGTGCTCGAAACGATGAAGACAGGCTTGAAGGCCATCGTCGTTCCTGGGCTCATTTTCGAGGAGCTGGGGTTCCGATACCTGGGGCCCGTCGACGGCCACTCGATCGAGGCGCTGCTGGAGGAGCTGGACCTGGCCCTTTCCGTGGAGGACCAGCCCGTGCTCCTGCACGTCAAGACGGTGAAAGGGAAGGGCTACGCGCCGGCGGAGGCAGACAAGCCCAAGTTCCACGGCTGCGGAGCCTTCGACAAGACCACGGGCAAGACCAAGCCCTCGATCGGGCCGCCGGCCTGGCAGGCGGTCTTCGGGAAGACGCTGGCAGAGCTGGCGCGCCAGGACCCGAAAGTCCTCGGCATCACTGCGGCGATGCCCTCGGGAACCGGCCTCGACCTGCTGGCCAAGGAGCTGCCGGATCAGTACGTCGACTGCGGCATCGCCGAGCAGTACGCCGTCTGTTTCGCGGCGGGCCTGGCCACCTCGGGGATGAAGCCCGTGTGCGCCATTTACTCCACGTTCCTCCAGCGCGCCTACGACCAGATCATCCACGACGTGGCGATCCAGAACCTGCACGTGGTCTTCGCGATGGACCGCGGCGGCATCGTGGGCGACGACGGTCCCACCCACCAGGGGCTCTACGACGTCGCCTACCTCCGAACCGTGCCGAACGTGGTCGTGATGGCCCCGAAGGACGAGAACGAGCTGCGCCACATGCTCTTCACGGCGCTCTCGCACGACGGCCCGATCGCGATGCGCTACCCCCGCGGCAACGGACAGGGCGTGGAGCTGGACGCCGAGTTCAAGTTGCTCCCCATCGGCAAGGGCGAGGAGGTGCGCCCCGGCAAGGACGTGGTCCTGCTGGGCTACGGCCACATGCTGCACCCTGCCTTGGAGGCAGCCGAGCAGCTGGAGGCGGAAGGCGTGAGCGCCGCCGTGGTCAACCCGAGGTTCGCAAAACCGCTGGATCGGGAGCTGATTCTGTCATACGCGCGCCGCGAGATGCCGATGGTAACCGTTGAAGAGCACTCCCTCCAGGGAGGGTTCGGCAGCGCCGTCTGCGAGCTCCTGGCCGACGAGGTGTTCCCGGGCGTTCCGGTCCTTCGGATCGGCGTGCCCGATGAGCTCGTCGAACACGGCACGCAGAAGTTGATGCGGGAGAAGTACGGCTTGACCCCGGCGGGCATCGCCAAGCGCACTCGGGAGTGGCTGGCAAGGCTGTCGGGAAAGAAGCTCGAAGAGCCTCCGCGCAAGGAGAAGGTGCTGGCGGGCCACCGGGAGCGAGTGGTCGAGAAAGTGGAAGCGGCCCCCAGGGCCTGACGCGAGTCCGCGAGAGGTCCCTGGCCCGGACCGAGGACCTCTCAATGAAGCTTCACGAACTCACGTCGTTCCTCTCCTCCTCGGACCCCGCCGACCGGCTTCAGGGGCTGGAGGCCCTCGAACAGGTGCGCGGCCCGGCACAGCTGCCGGTGCTGGTGCACCTGATCCACGTCTGCCACCCGGGCATTCGCGAGACGCTGCTGGCGCGCGTGGCCGGTCACGAGAAGCCAGCCATCGCGCAGGCATTGGGGCAACTCCTGGAAAGCGACGCGCCTCACCCGGAGTCGGCGCTTTTCTATCTCTCGATGGCCGGCGATCCGGCCTACAACGGGCTGATGCTTTCGATGCTGCCGCAGTGCGCGGAGCCGATCCAGGTCGGCATCCTGCAGGTGCTGTCGCGCACGGCCGACGAGAGCACGGCGATAACGTTGGCCCCGCTGGCGCCGCACCTCGGTAGCTCGGCGCGCCAGGCGATGGCGCGGCTGCTCGCGTCTCTTCCCACGCAAAAGGGCGCCGGGACTCCGCCGCCTTCACTGCCGGAAGACCGGTACGTGAACTTCTCGCTGACCGCGCCGCGCGCCCTCGCCACCGGCTCGTCGGACCTCCCCGCGGCTCCCCGGGCCGAGGCTGTGGCGCCCCACGCACGGGATCTGGAGCCGCAAGCCGAGGGCCCCGCCTCGAAGGGCGAGGACCGCGAACCGGCGCCCTCGCTGGGCAACCGAATCGCCGAACGCCACCGCCGCGAAAGGCTGGGCGTGTGGGCCGGCCGGGCGCGCGAACTGGCCCTTCGAGCAGGCGGCTTCGCCGTCTGGATGGCGGCGCTGTCGCTCCTGGCCCGGGCATCCTGGGAGTCGTTGCATCTGACAGGTCCAATGAGATTTCTGACTCCGGCAGGCCTCGGGGCGGCTCTCTTCGCATCGCTGGCGGGCTGGAGGCGGTTGACCCACCTGGATCGCGCGGCGCTTGCGGGCATCACTCTGGCAGCCTGTGCGGCCGCGGCCCTGCAGGCCGCGCCAGGAGCGCCACCGGCCTTCGCCCTCTTCGGCCGCGGCCCGGGGTTCTGGGGCAACGTCATGTGCCTGGCTGCCACGGCGCTGGTCGTCTTCGCCACCTTGGCGCAGACCGAGTGGCCGCGGATGGCCCGCCTCGCCTCGATCGCGCTGGCGGCCTATGTCGCGCTGGGCTTCGTTCGGGCCCTGGCCATCGGCGTTCCTTTCGAGTCGGCGCTGGTCTCGGGCGCCTGG
>JACQFU010000038.1 GCA_016199905.1 Candidatus Wallbacteria bacterium | reverse complement strand
GGCGAGGAACTCTCGGCCGCGCACCCCGAGGCGGCAAAGCTTGCGCGAGCCCACCGCGCGCTGGAGTTGACCGCGGCGCTGGCCGGCATTCAGGACCAGGATCAACTGCTGGAGTCCCTGGCCCGGGACCTCTTCGAAATGTTCGGGGTCGAACGCGTCGTCGTCCTGCTTCGCGAGCCGCAGCTGCGAACGTTCACCGTCGGACTTGCTCGCACCAGAGACGGCGCGCCGATCGAGGCCCTGAACCTGTCGCGCACGCTGATGCGCAAGGTGATTGGCGAGCGGCTGTCGCTGGTCACGTCGGACGTCTCGCTGGACGGCCGGTTTGTTCCGTCGGGCTCGCTCCTGGCCAGCGGGACTCGCTCGGCGCTGGTGTCGCCGCTGCTGTGCGGAGAAGAGGTGCTGGGCCTGGTCTGGAGCGACACGGTCAGCGATGCGCGCACCTTCGACGAAGGCGATCTCCCCATCTTCAGCGGCCTCGTAGGGGTGGCGGGGGTCTCGCTGGCCAACGCCCGGCTCTGCCAGCGCGTGGCAACGGAGGCCCGGGCCCGGTCGCACCTGTCCCGCTACCTTTCTCCCGAGCTGGTGCAGCAAGTGATGGATCAGAAAGTGTCGATGCAGATGGGAGGCTCGCTCGCGGATGCGACGGTGCTCTTCTGCGACATGCGCGGCTTTACGGCGGCCTCCGAAAAGGCTTCCCCGGAACAGGTCGTGCAGATGCTCAACCGATATTTCGGACGGATGGTCGAGGTCGTCTTCCGAAACGGCGGCACCGTCGACAAGTTCATCGGGGACGCGATCATGGCCGTCTGGGGCGTCCCCCAGGCGCGGCCGACAGACGCCTTCGCCGCCGTGCGCGCCGGGATCGAGATGCAGCGGGAGCTGGCCGACTACAACCGCGAATCGCTCGCGCTGGGTCTGCCGGAAGTGGCGATGGGCGTCGGCATTCACAGCGGCCCGGTCGTCGCAGGCAACATCGGCAGCCCTCGCAGGATGGAGTTCACCGTGATCGGCGATACGGTCAACACCGCCAGCCGGGTCGAGTCGTCGACCGGGGCCGGTGACGTCTTCCTGACCAAGGAGACCTTGGGCCGCCTCGGCAGGCCCATCCCCGTCAAGGCGCTGCCGCCCATCAAAGTCAAGAACAAGGCGGTTCCGCTGGAGCTGTTCGCCGTCGACTTCGGACAGCTCGTTCGTACGCCCGATCGGCTGACCACGGGGAAGATCCTGGTCCCGAAGTGAGTCTTCGCGTCCCGTCCCGTAAGGGCAAGCGGGCGCGCCCCAGCGTATGTCTTCCGAACCCGAACGCCCGTGTCCGGCCTGTGGAGTCGAAACCTCCAGTCAGTCCGCCGGGACCAGGGGCCAGGTCCGCTGCCCTTGCGGTTTCGTCTTCATCCCGTCTCGCTCGCAGGTGACGCAGCTGGCGGATACCCGACCGCCGGGCCCGGCTCCACGCCGGACCATCGCCCTCGATACGCGGGAGGCGCCCCCTCCCGCCGGCGCGTCTGTCCAGCTCTCGCGGCTGCCTCGAATCCCGGGGTATGACTACGTGGATCTCCTGGGCACGGGCGGCCAAGGCGTGGTCGTAAGAGCACGACACCTGGCGCTTCGTCGCGAGGTCGTGATCAAGTTCCTCTGGCCCCAGATGATGGCCAATCGGGAATTCCGCGAGCGTTTCTTCCGCGAGGCCCGTCTCACCTCCCACCTGGAACACCCCAACATCGTGAAGGTGCTGGCACTGGAGGAGCGGCACGGCGCCATCGTCTACGAGCTGATCGACGGCGAGTCGCTGGCCGCCCGCATCGCGCGCGCGGGCCGACTCGAGCCCGAGGAGTGCCTGGCGTTGGCCGGGATGGCCGCCGACGGTCTGGCTTTCGCGCACGCCGGCGGCGTTGTGCACCGCGACATCAAACCCGAGAACATGCTGGTGACGAGCGACGGGACCCTGAAGATCCTCGACTTCGGCCTGGCTCTGGGCCAGTCGGCCGGAGACTCTCGCACTCGCGCCGGAACCGTGCTCGGGACGCCGGCCTACATGCCGCCGGAGCAAGCCGCAGGCAAGCCGGTGGATGCCCGGGCAGACGTCTATTCTCTGGGCGCCACGATGTACGAGATGCTGACGGGTCTCGCGCCCTACCGGGCGGACGGCCCCGTGGAGGTTCTCCGGCAAGTGACAGCCGGGCCGCCGAAGTCTCTCGCGGAGGTAGTGCCCGGCCTGTCGTCCAAGGCGATCGACATCGTCGAGCGCGCGATGCGGCGTGAGCCCGCCGAGCGGTTTCCGGACATGGCCGCGATGCTTCGGGCCCTGAAGCAGGCCAGACCTCGGGAACGCCGGACGAATCGGGATTCGACCGCCTCGCGCCCGGCGGCTTCGCGGGTGTTGCCCGCGCCCGCTGCGCCTGCCGGGAAGGGCGTTGTCTTCCGTGGGGTGAAGATCGCCGTGACGCTGGCGTGCGCGGGGGTGGCGCTGGTCATCTGGCAAGCTCGTTCTCCAGGGACCGTAACGGCCGGACGGCCTCCCACTCCGGCAGGGGAGGGCCAGCCCGGAGCGCCCTTGGCAGTGCCCACGAATTCGCTTCGACCGAGGCCTTCGCCGTCCTTCGAGAGTACCCTGTCGGACCTGCTCGAACAACTCGCTTCCTCCAGAGACTCCTTTGAACGGCAGAAAATTGGCGGCCGGATCCGCGCCCTGGGCGAGCGGGCCAGGAAGTTACTCGCGGGATCGCTGGCCGGCGGCTCGCTGAAGGCGGCGCGCGCAATGCTGGCCGCGGGGGACGACTGGCGCAACGAGGGCTGCGCGCGGATTGCGACCTGGCTGGACGCGCCTCCCCGGCCAGACGAACGAGACTGGCTCCAGGTCGTCGCCGAGGAGCTGGGCACCGGCACTGCGGCATTCGATCGGGCGATCTCCAAGATGCGGGAGCTGTCCAAGCTTCGCGGCCGGTTGATGACTGCAACCGTGGCGGCCCTGGCCGGTCAACGGAATCGAGCCGTCACGGAGGCGCTGACCGCCGCCCGCCAGGCACCCGACAAGATGGAGCCCTACGCCTTCTTGCTGGAGCTGGGCGAGAAGGTCGCGATCCCCCCGCTCGTGGAGTGTTCGGCCGACAGCGCTCCAATGGTCTACGTCCCGCCAGGCGCATTCTACCGAGGACAGCGAGGCTCCACGGGCGACAATCCCGGGTGCACCCTCACGCTCTCGGGATTCTTCATCGACAAGCTGGCCGTCACGAATGCGCAGTACAAGAGGTTTTCGCTGTGGATGGAGCGCTCGAAGGACCACTCTCGGTGCTATCGCGACGAACCCAGGCGCCCGGGAAGCAGCCTCCACATGGGCGGCAAAGGACGCATGGCTGTCATGCGGCACCAGAATTGGCTTGAGCTGGAGTCAGGGACCATGCTAATCAGGTGGAATGCAGATTACTACAAGCGAAACCCAACCCCGACCCAAGGT
>JACQFU010000458.1 GCA_016199905.1 Candidatus Wallbacteria bacterium | reverse complement strand
CCATGTGCGACAGGCACACCAGGATGCGGCACTGCGGCCGGAGGAAGGCGATCTGCTCACGCGCCGCGGCCACGGCCTCGCTCTGCACCAGCCCCTGCTGGCCGGGAGACGTTCCAGTCAAGGTCGAGGTGAGCCCAAAGATGCCGACGCGCACGCCGCCGACATCCACGAGCATGTGGGAGTTGAACGGCTTCTTGCCGTCCCTGGCGGCAACGTTCGCGGCCAGCAGGTAGAACCCGGCCTGCTTGGCCAACTCCAGGGCAAAAGCCGTCCCGGAGGCGAGGTCGCACTCGCCGACGCCTGCCGCAATCAGGCCCATCTGTCCGACGATCTTGGCGATCGTCCTGGCTTTCAGCTCCAGTTGCGGTTTCTCCGTATCGATGGGCCACGGGGTCTTGAAGAACATGTCGCCCGTGTCGAGCGCGAGCACCGGAATTCCCTCGCGTCGCACCTTCTGCATGAGGACCGCCCGCCGGGCGAGTCCGCCTAGCTGATTGGAGTGTCAGCCACAGGGGTCTGTCTCGCCCAGAACGTTGGATGTGAACATCAACGCAATGCGGGCCCGAGGACCGGGCCGGATAGCCACAGCGGCCACTGAGGTTGCCGGCGGGCTGGCCTTGCCGCTTGCCGCTACGGCCGCAGGCGGCGCACCGCCGGATGCCTGAGGGGTTTTCGTCCCGACCGCTGGGAGCGCTCCCGGCGCCGGTGCGGGCAGCGCCGCGGGCGGCGCGGAAGCCTTGGTCGGCATCGGCTGAGTTGCTTGCGGCGTGCCAGAGGCGGCCGCGGGCCCTGGAGGCGTGCCCAAACCGCACCCCGTCGCGAGCGACAGGGCTGCGACGGCCGCCACCAGGAAACGGACTCTGCTGTTCTTCGAGCGCATTGCTTTCCTCTAATTACCTCGGCTGGCACCGGTCTAGCCAGGACCTCCCTCGGCCAGCTCCCGGAAAAAGAGCCGCCGGGTCCAGTGACATCTCGACCCGGCGGACCCTTCCGGGCGCCAAGGCCGGCATTGAATGCCGGCCGGCGCGCGTTCGATCGATCAGTCGACGACGTCCTTCAGTTCCTTGCCTGCGTTGAACTTGGGAACCGTCCGCGCCTTGATCTTGATCTTCTCCCCGGTCTTGGGATTGATGCCGTTGCGGGCCGCACGCTTGCGGGTCTCCCAGCTGCCGAAGCCAGCCAACTGCACTCTCTCGCCCTTCTTGAGCGCCTTCTTGACCGCCTCGACGATCGCGTCGATCGCCGATGCGGAGTCCTTGAGCGACAGCCCTGTCTTCTGAGCAATGGCCTGGGCCAGATCCTGTTTGTTCATCGAGCACCTCCGGTCACGGTGAGTGGAGTCGCAGAAGACTAGCATCCTGACCGGGCTCGCCCACAAACATTTTTTCGATTTTGACAGCGGATTTCTTCTGCTGCCCCGATCGTCGGCGCCCGCACGGGCCGGTCTGTTTGACTCCTCCGGACCTTCGCGTTAACTCCCCGGCGGGAAGATCCCGGCGCTCTGGACTGCGCGCCGGAACATATCGACGAAAGGAGGAGGACCCGATGGCTTCGAAGAACGCGCGCCTCATGTTGGCGCTGGCGCTGATCGTTGGCTGCCTTACCCTCGGCGTGGGTTGCGGCTGGCACGAGCACGACCACTACGGCCACGGCCACTACTGGGGCCACCATTACGACGACTGACACCTGGGTGTTCCCGTGGCGCCCACAACGGTAGCGGCGGGAAACACGACGGGCCAGGCCTTGCGGCCTGGCCCGTCGGCATTGCGGGACTTGCGAATCTACCGGAGAGGAGAGACTACCTGGTCGCGGTCTCGCGAGCCTTGTCCAACGCTTCCTTCGCCTTCACGTAGCGGTCGTAGGCGTCGCGAGCGTCGGTGACCTTCCGCTCCTTGAGGTTGTTGATGTACTCGTTGTAAGCCGTCTTCATCTCCTGGGCCGCGGACGCCATGTTCAAGCTGGGCGTGGTGTCCGAGGCTGCGGGAGCAGGCGGCTCCGCCATTGTCCGCACGGGCGGCTGCTGCACCGCCGCGGGCTGCTGCGGCAGAGAGTTCGCAGCTGCGCCGACCGGCGGCAACTCGGCCACTTCTGCCTGCGGCTGGCCCTTGTTGAAGAGCTTGCCGAGGAGGAAGCTGGCCACCGCGCCGGCCGCGATGGAAGCGCCGATCAGGGCGATGCCCGGGGCGGCTGCCCCACCGAGCAGCGAGTAGGCCAAGGTGTAGCCGCCAGCCGAAGCCAGCGTGCTGCCGATGGTCTGGATCCAGTTGGTCTGGCCGCCCTTTCCGAAGAGCCCGCCGCCGACCTCGTAGCCCAACGCCGCGCCGAGGAAGCCCGGCAGCACCTTGAAGAAGATGCCCATACCCGGAGGCAAGAAGCTCGAGGCGAGCGTCTGGAAGAGCATCGAGCCGACGAAGCCGCCGGCCGTGCCGCCCCAGAAGCTGGGCTGCGTCACGAAGCTGAACGCCTTCTTGACGTCGACCTTTTCGCCGTTCATGACCTGACCGATGACGTTGATGCCCGCGGTGATGCCGACGCTGTAGAGCGCCCAGCTGGCCGCATCCTTCATCACCGAGGTGGCAGGCGACTCGCCGGCCTTGTTGAGCTGCTTGGCCAGATCCTGCTTCTGCTGCTCCAGGGTCGCGTAGCCCTTCTTCAGGTTAGCAATTTCCTCGGTAGGAACGGGCTTCTGGAGCTGCTCGCTCTTGGTGACCAGATCGTTGATGCGAGACTGGATCGCCTTCTGGGCGTCGACGATGGCGCGGGACTGCTCCATCAACTGGCCCTGGATCTGAAGCTTGCCCAGCTCCTTGGTCTGACCGGCATCGAGCGTCTCGGACTTGCTGCCGAAGATCTTGTCTCGCAGGCTCGTTGCGCCGTTGCGGATCTTGTCGACGCCGCGGGCCAAGGGACTCT
>JACQFU010000457.1 GCA_016199905.1 Candidatus Wallbacteria bacterium | reverse complement strand
TCGTGTTCATCATGGGCGGCGGCTGGGCCTTCTGGCAGCTCGCCCGCCTCGATTACGTCACGGAAATAGCGCCAGTCCACCAGCGCGGCCAACCCGAGGACCCCGGCGAGGCCAAAACCGAGCAGGTAGTCCCACGGCGGCGGCGAGAGGTTCATCGACTGGGCCGCCACTTCCCGCATCAGCGGTTGCGACACCACGAGATAGAGCTGCACGCCGAACGCCAGCCCCCCCGTGCCAAGGAACCCGGCCGCGAGCGCAAACGAACGACGCGAGGGCCCCTCGACACCCGCGGCCAGCGCCGCGACTGCGCACGCGCTCACGAAATGGTACGGATGCAACGAGCCATTCGCGGCCAGCGCGGCCCCGCCCGCCACGGCCCACCG
This sequence comes from Candidatus Wallbacteria bacterium, assembly GCA_016199905.1. GTDB lineage: Bacteria > Muiribacteriota > UBA6191 > JACPRK01 > JACPRK01 > JACPRK01. The sequence continues at coordinate 21,191 of JACQFU010000457.1, read as the reverse complement.
CAGGGAATCCCGCTCGAAGGCGCGCCCCAGGCAGAGGTACGCCAGGACCAGCGTCCACCAGGAGGCGGCCAGATGGGCCAGCGAGGCGCACGCGTAGATGGCGATGGTCCCGACGTGCCACAGATCGGTCGGGTGGAGGACCTCGCTCCCCGGCGGCACCAGGAACCCGAAACCGCTTCCGAACAGGATCGACAGCAGGGCGAACCGCGCCGCGGGCCCGTCTTCGAGCGCGTCCCGCAGGAACCACCAGAGCGCCGGAACCAACAGCGCTGCGAAGACGAGTCGCGTCAGCAGGTGCGCTTCCGGCGGCTCCAATCCCGTGAGTCGGCAGAGCAGGCCCATCAAGTAGCAAAGCGAGCTGAAGAGATACGTCTTGCCGGGCGAAGGCCCGGCCGACAGCGCCGCAAGCGCGTGCCCGTGACGCGCCTGCTCCACGAAGCTGAAGTAGTTGAGAGTGTCCGGCCAGTCCTCGACGAAGCCCAGGAAGACGGTCCCCGCCGGATGCAGCGCGTAGCCGAGCGCGCACGGCAGCGTCACGATGCCCAGGAACAACAGCCCGGCGAGCGTCAGGAAGACAGGGCTGGTCCTTGCCGCTTGTGCTCTCGCCTGCTCGCCAGGACCCGGGTCCGCCACGGGGCGGAGTATGGTGTGTGAAACTGCTGAAAGCAAGCCCCGAACCATTGACTCGAGCGCTCCTTCGTATTAATATCCGCCTCTCCCCAGAGCACTCACGAGGAGCCCGAATGGATTTCCAGCTGTCCGACGACCAGAAGCTCATACGCGACACCGCGCGCGACTTCGCGCAGAACGAGTTGGCCCCGCTCGCGGGCAAGTTCGACGAAGAGCAGCGCTTTCCGACCGAAATCATCGGCCGACTCGCAGAGCTGGGGTTCCTCGGCATGTTCGTCCCCGAGGAGTTCGGCGGCGCCGGAACCGACAACTTGAGCTACATCCTCGCCGTCGAGGAGATCTCCCGCGTCTGCGCCTCCACCGGAGTCATCGTCAGCGTCAACAACTCGCTGGTCTGCCACCCGTTGCTGAAGTTCGGCAACGAAGAACAGAAGCGCCGCGTCCTTACGCCCCTGGCGCGCGGACAGAAGCTGGGCGCCTTCTCGCTGACCGAGCCCTCCTCCGGCAGCGACGCGGCCAGCCTCAAGACGGTCGCCACCAGGAAGGACGGCGGCTACGTGCTGCGCGGTCAGAAGTGCTTCGTCACCAACGGCCCCAACGCCGACTACGTCCTGGTTTTCGCCACTCTCGACCCCGCCAAGCGCTCCAAGGGGATTGCGTGCTTCATCCTCGAGAAGGGGATGAAGGGCTTCAGCGTGGGCACGATCGAGAAGAAGATGGGCATCCGCGCCGCGCTCTCCTGCGAGCTGGTGCTCGACGATGTCGAAGTCCCGGCGGCGAACCTTCTCGGCGAGGAAGGGCAGGGGTTCAAGATCGCGATGAACACGCTCGACGGCGGCCGCAACGGTATCGCCGCCCAGGCCCTCGGCATCGCTCAGGCGAGCCTGGACGCCTCCGTGAAGTACGCCAAGGAGCGACACCAGTTCGGCAAGGCCATCTCCGAGTTCCAGGCCATCCAGTGGATGCTGGCCGACATGAAGACCGAGACCGACGCCGCGCGCCTCCTCACGTACCGTGCTGCTGCCTCCAAGGAGACCCAGGAGTACTACGGACTGGAGACAGCGGAGGCGAAGCTGTTCGCCAGCCACGTGGCCGTCGCCAGCGCCATCAAGGCCGTCCAGATTCACGGCGGCGCCGGCTACATGCACGACCACCCGGTCGAGCGCTACATGCGCGACTCCAAGATCACCGAGCTCTACGAAGGCACCTCCGAGATCCAGCGCCTCGTCATCGCCAACAACGTGCTCAAAGGGAATTAGCCCCAGGCCCAGCCCAAATGCCCGATTCTCAGACCAAGATCCGCGTCATCGTCGCCAAACCCGGCCTCGACGGCCATGACCGTGGCGCGAAAGTGATCGCCCGCGCCCTGCGCGACGCCGGGATGGAAGTCATCTACACGGGCCTGCGCCAGACTCCGAGTCAGATCGTCCAAACCGTCATCCAGGAAGACGCCTACTGCCTCTGCATTTCAATCCTCTCCGGCGCGCACAACCACCTCTTCCCGGAGATCCTCAAACTCCTCGGTGAGGCCGACGTGCAGGACGTCCTGATTCTCGGCGGTGGGATCATTCCCCCGGAGGATGTGCCAGCCTTGAAGAAGCTCGGCGTGAGCGAGGTCTTCGGCCCCGGGACCTCGACGAGCGACACGGTCAAGTACATCCGCGAGCACGTCCAGCCCCGCGCCTGAACCTGCGCCATGGACTTGATGGACCGCTTCCGTCAGGGCGATCGACGGGCCCTGGCGCGCCTGATCACTCACGTCGAGAACGGCACCCCCGTCGGACGCGCCGCGATGCGAGAGCTGTACGGCGCCACCGGGCGAGGGCGAAGCATCGGCGTCACGGGTCCACCGGGCACCGGAAAGAGCACGCTGGTCGACCAGCTTGCGTCGGTGTTTCGCAAGGAAGGGCTCCGGATCGCCATCGTCTGCGTCGATCCCTCCAGTCCCTTTACAGGCGGCGCGATCCTGGCCGATCGAGTGCGGATGCGCCATCTGCAAGACGACCCGGAGGTCTTCATCCGCTCGATGGCCTCGCGAGGCGCCTTGGGCGGCCTCTCCCGCGCAACCGGCTCGGTGCTCAAGGTGCTCGACGCGTTCGGCTTCGACGTCATCCTGCTGGAGACCGTGGGCGTCGGTCAGGGAGAGGTCGAGGTCGTTCGGGAAGCCGAGACTTGCCTGGTGATCGAGGTTCCCGGACTTGGCGACGGCATCCAGGCCATCAAGGCGGGTATCCTGGAGATAGGCCACGTCTTCGTCGTCAACAAGTCGGACAACCCGGGCGCCGATCGAGTGGCCGAGCAGATCCTCACGATGCTCAGCTTGAACCCCGTCCCGCCTCCGTGGCAGCCGCCCGTCGTTCAGACGGTTGCCACGAAGGGCGCAGGCGTCGAGGATCTGGCGCGCCAGGTGCGCCGCCACTGGGAACACCTGGACGCCCAGAACCTGCGCCGGGAGCATCTGGGCCGCCGCCGGATCGCCGATCTCGCGGAGATACTGAAGTGCCGCGCGCTGGGCGCCGCAAGCCAGCGCGTCCTTTCGCGCCCCGAGTATTCCGAGCTGCGCCGCAAGGTGGAGCTCGGCCAGATGGACCCGTACGAAGCCGCGGACAGGCTGCTGCCGTTCGACGGAATCGAAGAATGGAGGCTGCCGTGAAGCGCACCCCGAAGCCAGGACCGCTCGAGAAATGGGAGAGGGAGACGCTGCCGCGAAGCCTCGAGAGAATGCCGGAGCGCCGCTCGACGTTCGTCACGACCTCCGGCCATCCCGTACCGCGCCTGGCAACGCCCGCGGGCGGCGACGCGCCCGCCGAGATCGGCCTACCGGGTGAGTTCCCGTACACGCGCGGCATCTACCCGACGATGTATCGCAGCCGCCTTTGGACGATGCGCCAGTTCGCCGGCTTCGGCACCGCCGAGGAGACCAACGAACGCTTCAAGTACTTGCTGGAGCACGGCCAGACCGGGCTCTCCACGGCGTTCGACCTGCCGACGTTGATGGGTTACGACAGCGACCACCCGTACAGCCACGGCGAGGTCGGCCGCGAAGGGGTCGCCGTTTGCAATCTCGCCGACATGGAGGTCCTCTTCGATCGCATCCCGCTCGACAAGGTGAGCGTGTCGATGACGATCAACTCCCCGGCCGCGCCCATCTTCGCGATGTTCCTGGGGGTCGCGGAGAAGCAAGGTGTCGGATTCACCAAGCTCAACGGAACGCTCCAGAACGACATCCTCAAGGAGTACATCGCGCAGAAGGAGTACGTCTTTCCGCCAGGCCCCTCGATGCGGCTGGTCGTGGACAGCATCGAGTACTGCCAGCGCGAAGTGCCGAGGTGGAACACCATCAGCATCAGCGGCTACCACATTCGCGAGGCGGGCTCGACCGCGATCCAGGAGCTGGCCTTCACGCTCGCAAACGGGATGGCCTACGTGCAGGCCGCCAAGGCACGCGGGCTCGACGTCGACGAGTTTGCGCCGCGGTTGTCATTCTTCTTCAACGCCCACAACGATCTCTTCGAAGAGGTGGCGAAGTACCGCGCAGCGCGTCGCATCTGGGCAAAGATGATGCGCGACAGTTTCGGCGCAAAGTCGCCTGCCTCCTGGCTGCTCCGCACGCACGCGCAGACTGCCGGCTGCTCGCTGACGGCCCAGCAGCCCGAAGTCAACATTGTCCGCACCACGATCCAGGCCCTGGCCGCCATCCTCGGCGGGACGCAGTCGCTGCACACCAACTCGATGGACGAGGCGCTGGCCCTGCCCACCGAGAAGGCCGTGCGCATTGCCCTCAGGACCCAGCAGGTGCTGGCCTTCGAAAGCGGAGCCGCCAACGTGGTCGATCCGCTTGGCGGAAGCTGGTACGTGGAGCAGCTCACCGACCAGATGGAACAGGGCGCGATGGATTACTTCCGCCGGATCGACGAGCTGGGAGGAGTCATCCCGGCCATCGAAGCCGGCTTCTTCCAGCGCGAGATCGCCGAGGCCGCGTATCGCTATCAGAAGGAGATCGAGACGAAGGATCGGACCATCGTCGGCGTGAACGACTTCGCGCTCGAGGAATCGCCCATCGAGATTCTCAAGATCGACCCGGCGCTCGAGAAGAAGCAGCTCGAGCGGCTGTCGGCAGTGAAGTCTCGCCGCGACAACGACCGCGTGCGCCTCGAACTGGGGCGGTTGCGCGAGGCGGCAACGGGCACGGCAAACGTCTTCCCGCCACTGCTGGCCTGCGCGCGCGCCTATGCGACGCTGGGCGAGATGATGGACGTGTTCCGCGAGGTGTACGGCGAGTACGTCGAAGAGGCGACCTTTTGATGCGCGATCTCAAGAACCTGCGAATCGGATTGATCGGCGCCGGAAAGCTCGGCGAGGCGTTGCTGCGCGGGCTTCTGGCCGCGACGACCTTGCCTCGAGGGCATCTCACGGCGACCGCCAGGCGACCCGAGCGGGCGGAGTACCTCGCGCGCGAGCTCGATATCCACGTGACGCTCGACAATTGCGAGGCCGTCCAGAAGTCCGACGTGATCCTCCTGGCCGTCAAGCCGCAGGCCATGGCGGGCGTGCTGGAACAGATCAAGGCGAAGGTCTCGCCGGAGAAGCTGCTCATCAGCGTGGCGGCGTCGGTCCCGACCTCGTTCATCGAGAACATCGTCGGAGACCGCGTCCCTGTGGTCCGCAGCATGCCCAACACGCCGAGCCTGGTCGGCTGCGGCATGACGGGCCTCTGCCCGGGCCGCTCCGCCAACAGCGAGCACGTGGCCGTCGCCAAGGAGATCTTCAGCGTGGTCGGCCGGTGCCTCGTGCTGGAGGAGCGCCACATGGACGCCGTGACAGGCCTGTCGGCCTCGGGTCCGGCGTTCATCTACATCATTATCGAATCGTTGGCCGAGGCTGGCGTCAAGGTCGGCCTCTCGAGGGAGCACGCCACCGAGCTGGCCGCGCAGACCGTCCTCGGGGCGGCGCAGATGGTGCTGACCACAGGCGAGCATCCCGCCAAGCTCAAGGACATCGTCACCACTCCCGCCGGTTGCACCATCGACGGCATCCTCGAATTGGAGGAAGGGGGGCTGAGGGTGACGCTCATCAAGGCCGTCGTGAAGGCGACCAGCCGGGCCAGCGAGTTGGTGCGCGAGAAGAAGTAGCCTCAGGCGGCCTTCTTGGCAGCTCCGGAATCGTTGGCGCAGGTGGCGGCCGGAGTGGATTCCGCCTTCGCTGGGGTCTCGGACTTGGCGGTCGTTTCCGACTTCGCCTCGGCCGGCTTTTTTTCGCCGTCTTTCGAGGCGGATTTGGCCGGGTTGTTGTACTTCGACTTGCCGTACTCGGTGGCGTAGAAGCCACTGCCCTTGAAAATGACGCTGGTCGGGAAGATCACGCGGCGGACCTCACCATTGCAGTTTTCGCACTTCACTTCCGGGTTCTCGTTCATGCCGTGAAAGACCTCGGTGCGTCTATCACATGCCTCGCATTCGTACTCGTAGAACGGCATCCCGAAATCCTCCTGAGGGTAGCGAAAAGGAAAAAACCGCGGCTTTCCGTCTCCAAATATACCACATCGTATGGTTTCTTGAAAACCCCCCAGGCCCAAAGGGGGAGCGTTCCCTACGCGAGCAGGATCTTGTCCTCGCCAAGTTCCTTGAGGATCTCGGGGTACATCGCGTAGGTCGGCTGAATGGCTGGAAGCAGCTTCAGGATCTTCGGAATCGGACCCTTCGCCACTATCTGGCGACGCGTCAGCGCCGCGACCAGGTTGACCTTCCCAAACCAGAAACGATGGCCGACGTCTGCCTTCATCGACATCACGACGTCGGCCTCCAGGTCGTTCTTGCCGTAGAACGTCGAAAAGAAAGTCCCGTCCCCCGGCGGAGTCTTGAGATCGATGGTGATCTGCCCTTCGGGCTCCTCGTACAGGAAGCGGATGACCAAGGCAGCCGTGGCGAGCTTCGGACCAATCATGGCATCCCGCCGAACCTTTTCGAAAAGGCCGCCAAGACACTTGTAGAGATGTTTCTCGTCCTGAAAGAAAGTCATCGCGTCCCGCCTGTCAGTGAGCCCGCTCGAGCATGGCCAGGACGTCCTCCTCGGCCACATCGCGGGGGTTGTAGAACATGGAACCATCCGTCATTGCCAGGGCCGCCACTTCGGGAAGCCGGTCCCGGGAAACGCCTACGTCAGACAGTCTCGTCGGAAGTCCGGCGAGGTCGTGCAGTTCCTGGTTGAGTTGCCGGACGAAGGCAATGCCCTCCAGGCCCGCGTCCCGGTCGCTCTTGCCGCGGATATCGAGGCCCAGGAAGCGGGCGATCTCGGCGAACTTCCGTTCGCGGACCTCCAGGTTGTACTCCATGCCCAGAGGCAGCATCATCGCATTGGCCTCGCCGTGGACCACGTGGCACATTCCGCCAAGGGCATGGGCCATCCCGTGAATGACGCCGACCATCGAGTGGTTGAAGGCGACCCCGGCCATCGTGCTGGCGATTTGCAGTGCCGAGCGGACCTCCACATCGCCGCCGTCGATCACGGCTTTGCTCAGGTAGCGGGCGACGAGTCGCATCGCCTGCGCCGCCAGCGCGTCGCTAAAGGGTGAGGACTCGATGTCGACGTAGGCCTCCACTGCGTGCGTCAGGGCATCCATTCCCGTGGCCGCCGTGATCCGGCGCGGAAGCGTCAACGTCAGCTCGGGATCGAGCACGGCCAGGGCCGGCGTCAGGTAGCGGTCCACGAGCGAGATCTTCGACTGGGAATCCGGATCGTTGATGACCGCCACCATCGTTGCTTCGCTGCCCGTGCCGGAGGTTGTCGGCACCGCGACGAGCGGTTTGAGCGGACGGGTCAGCGTCTGGGCCCCCTGGTAATCCAGCAGCTTGCCGCCTTCCGACAGGAGCAAGTTGATCGCCTTGGCCGTGTCGATGCTGCTGCCGCCGCCGATGGCCACGATGCAGTCGGCGCCGGCTTTCCGGGCCGCTTCCGCGCCGCGCTCGCAGAGGCCGACTTCCGAGTTTGGAACGACCTCGTCGAATACGCCCGCTATTCCGACGCCGGCGGATTCGAGTGCCTGGCGGATACGGTCGGGAATCTTCAGAGTGTGGAGGAACTTCTCCGTGACCAGGAACGCTCTGGAGACTCCGAGCGAGCTCAGCTCGGCAGAGAAGTCTTTCGACAACCCTTTACCGAATACGATGCGTACCGGAAGGTGGAACTGAAAGAAGTCGGGGAAAGCCATCGCCGTCGACATGCGGCTCGCAGCTTAACACGAATGCGGCGTCCGAAGATAGACGAGATGCGACCCCGAGAGCGACGCTTCCCGAACCCTCTGGTCATGGACCGGGAGGCGGATCGACCTTCGATGCGGACGGGTCTTTTCCGTTGAACTTGGGGCGCTTGGGCTTGGGAGGCGAGCCCTTGTCGCCCATCTGGTCCCGTCCGACCTGTCCCGCAGCCATGGTCGCGCCGGTGTCTTCGGGAGGAGCATTGCCGGTCGCTGCCTGATCGGGCATCATCTGATTCGTGGTCGTTGCCTCGGCCAAGGCGTCGACGGGCATGCTGTCGGAAGCGTCGATGTCAAAACCGGGATCGCCAAAGACTTCGCTCGCATTGCCCGAGGAGGCGCCGGAGTCGGCCTGCTCGCCGTTGTCCGTACCGTCGGCTCCAGCAACCGGATCGCCGCCCGTGCCCGCGTCGCTGCCTGCATTGCCGCCGATGGCCTCGACCTCCGAGTCGCCTTCCTCGCCGCGAGCGCGAGCGGCGCGACCCGTCTTGCGGTCGGTGAGCTGACTGTTCGCTTTCTGCGCGGCCGGCTTCCCGCCCACCTTCTGGTCGACGAGCTGTTTGAAGAACTTGGCAACGTCCTTCGTGGCCTGCGCGTTCTTGCCGGAGTCGCCGCCGTCGGGCCAGGGGAAGGGGGCGCGGCCCTCGGTCTCCTTTCCGCCACGCACGACCAGGAAGCGGGTTCCGAGGTGCGAGTACTCCTTGTTGGTGTCCGTGAGGGCGCCCTGGCGCGCCTCTTCTGCCTTGTCTGCGGGCACCTTTCCGTTGTTGACATAGCGGACCTCTCGCTGGGCCTTGTAGCCGGCGAACTCGTCGTAACGGTCGTGGCCGATCTTGTCGTGGATCGCCGGCGCCACCAGGTTGTCGAGGAAGCCCACTTCGCCCCGTTCGACTTGCATCGCGTGCTGGGCCTCGTGGCCGATCAGCTGGAACGCCAGAATGCGCGCGCCGAGCTGCTTGCGCCGCTCCTGCTCTTCAGGCGCCAGAGAGGAGTACGCCTCTCCGGCCTTCTGGACCGATGCCGCCAGATCGTGGTCGATGTAGTAGCGGCTCACGTGGATCGTGTACTGCCCCTGGCTGTTCACGTCCTTTTCCAGAAACGCGCCAAGCTTCACGAGAAACTCGTCGGGTGCGTTCGTCTCCGCGCGGATCTCGTCGGCGCTCTCGAACTTGATCTTGTAGACACGCTTGGACGCGGCGAGCGTCTTGTAGGTGTTGTAGAGCGCGATGTGGAGCATCCGATCCGCGGTGGCGTCGTCGAGGTTCACGGGCGGTTGGTCGTGGCCCGCGATCTCGATCCGCGCCTCGGCGCGGCCATACAGCACGAGGACCAGCACCAGGACTGCGACGGTCTTCCGATACATCCGACTCTCCTCGTCTCCTCGGTCCGCGGCGGCTGCCGCGTCGACGTTCCGTGGAAATTCATATCACTTCTCCCGTGCCCTGGCCAGGGGCGGGCGCGCCACGGCTTTGCCAAGCCTACTCCAGCGGCACCGGAAAGACGTGAAGCCGCAAGATCTTCTTCCGCTCGAGATCGTAGAAGCAGACGCAGTCGACATGATGCCACTCACCGTGCGGATCGGCCTGCCTGGTGGGGTAGAAGGCATAACGCACCAGCAGCGTCCCCGCGGCAGTGTCGATCGCCGTCCGCATCACTTCCGCGGGCCTCTCCTGCACCGCACCTCCGCGGATCGCCTCGACGGCCTTGCGGCGGAAGGAGTCGTGGAACCGTTCCAGCTCTTTGAGTACCTCCGCCAGCGTGCCCCTGCGCTCCATGTGGGCGAAGCGGTCCCGGAACAGAAGCTGACCGGCCGGATAGATCGCCAGGCCCTGCACGTTCGTCACGTCGTAGGATTCGAATCGGTTCTCGAACATCGCGCCTTGAACCAGGTAGCGCTTCGGACGGCCGCCGCCCGTGGCCGATTGGAGCGCCACGATCCCCCAGCCGCCGAGCGGCGCCATCGCCGAGCCCGAGCCGATCCAGAACGGCTTCTTACTCAGCACGACTTGCAGACCCGTCGAGTCGGACACGCTCTTGCCTTCCGCGCCCGGCACCGATCCGCAAGCGGCGGCCATCAACAGCAGCAGCGCGGCGAGACGAGGCACGGGGGCAGAGTAAGACACGACGGCGCGGACAGCAATGGGCGAGTCTCCGAACGCTCCCTTGCCCGACGCGCTGGGATGGGCGGGGTTGTAGGCTGTAGGCTGTAGCCTCCGGGCCGCTGCTTCCGGTCACCCACCTCCTCCAGCCGACAACCCATAGCTTCCGTAGGTACGCCATGACTCGTCTCACGCTCATCGCAGTTGCCCTTCTGGTCCTGGCCGGTGCCGGCTGCCGCGGCTCGGCGCACCCGGCTGCCGGACGGGTCTTCGCGGTAAAGGGCGCCGTCGAGGTTGTCCACGCCGGCGCGAAGACCACGTTGTCGCCCAAGCAGGTCGCCCCGCTCTCTCCGGGCGATGGCGTGCGAGTCGGCGAGCAGGCGGAGGCGCTCGTCGAATGCGCCGGACACGTGAGCTACCTGCGGGAAAGGAGCGAGCTCGTTTTCCGAGCGCCGCCCCCGGAGTCTCCCGGCGGTCCGCCGATGAGAGTCGAGCTGCTGCGCGGCGTGGCGACCTTTCTGGTGCCGCGCGCCGAGAAACCGAGGGACTACCGGTTCGAGGCCGTGACCGGCACCGTCATCGCCGCCGTGAAAGGCACCGAGTTCACGCTCGAAGTGACGGACGACGAAACTCGGCTCTCGGTCTTCAAGGGCGTCGTCGAGTTGCTCTCGGCTCGAGAGAGGCGCGCGCTTGCGATGGTCGGCCCCGGTGAGGAGATCGCCGTGAAGACAGGCGAAGCCACCTCCGCTACGCCCACACCGGTTACGCCTCAGCAGAAGAAGCGCCGCGCCTCGGAGCACACGGCCATCTCGATCCTGCTCGACGCCCTCGGTACCGGAATCAACATCGGCGTGTACTGATGAGACTGGTGGTTGCGGGCCCTGGCGCGTGGTTCCGCACGGCAGTGGCGCTGGTTTGCTTTGGAATCGCGCTGCTAGCAGGCCGCGAGGCCGACCTGCGGCTGGACCTATGGGCCTGGGACCGCGCGCTGTCGGAAGCCTTGCCCCTTCGAGCGCCGGAGGGCGAACCGCTCGCGCGGGCGCGTGAGGCTCGCGTGTTGATCGTGGACGTGAGCCTGCCGTCCACGGCAGGGGAGGGGATCGTCGATCGGCGAGCCCTGGCCAGGGTGGCGCGGAAGTTGACCGCGCTCGGCGCCCAAGTCCTCGCCTTCGATATCCAGTTCGAAGCGGGGGCCGAACATCCCAGCGGCGTGTCCCGACGACCCGAGAGCGAACCCGAACCCGACGCCGAGCTCGGAGCGGCGCTCCAGTCCAGCGGGCGCGCCGTCCTGGCGGCCTGGTCGCCGGCGCCTGGACAACCCATCAGATTGTCGCACTTTTCCGCCGCCGCCGCCGCCCACGGCGTCGTCAACCTCCCCGTGGACGACCGCGACGGATACCTGCGAGTCGTGTCGCACCAATTCCGTGCAGTTGCAGGGACCGGGGGCCTGGCTTCGCTCGCCCTGGCTGTCCTGCAACGTTCCGTGACGCTCCCCGGCGAGCCGCCGGCCGCGATCGTCGAGGTTCCGGACGGTCTGAACGTGTCGGGTACGCGGGCCCAGGTGTTCGTGCCGGTCGACGAGAGTGGCCGCAGCCGGATCGTCTACCGGGGACTGGCCGGCACGATTCCGACCCTGCGCTGGGAGGCCGTGCTCGGGCTGAGCCGCGCGGCGCTGGACCTGGGCGGCAAGACGGTCTACCTTGGAAACGCCCGCGCCGATATCCGAGACTCGTATCTGACGCCGTTTCACCGGGGGGCCGCCTCGCGGCTGTCGGGGGTCGAGGTGCAGGCTCAGGAGCTGCAGGGTCTAATCGACGGCGCTCGCTGGCGGTCCCCCGGCCCGGTCGCCCAGGGCCTGGCCCGGGCCGCGGCGGCCGCGGGGGGATTGGCGCTGGCAGCCGCGTTCTCGCCTCCCGCCGCGGTGGTCGCGGTGCTGCTGGTCACTCCGTTGCTCTTTTGGGTCGCTTTGGTTGCGTTCGAGGAGTCGGGGTTGCTGGTGCTCCCCTTCGGACCGGCCGTGTCGCTTGGCCTGGGTTGCCTGGCCTGGGTCCTGGTTCGCTACCGTCAGGAGGTCATGCTGAAGCGGGGGTTGCAGGCCCTGCTCTCGGCCTACTTCCAGAGCACGGGAACCATGACGCTGGCGGGCCCGGCGCCGCACCGGGCCGATTCGGAGGCCGAGACCACGATGGCGCGCCTCATGGAGGCCCGGACAGTGCTCGCGCCTGCCGGCATCGAGATCCTCGCTCCGCTGGGGGCAGGCGGAATGTCGTTTGTGCTGAAGGCCAGGGAGAGGGTCACAGGCCGGCTCATCGCGCTCAAGCTCCTGTCGCCGGACCTGTTCCGCGACGCGGAGGGACGGGCCCGCTTCAGCCAGGAGGCCCGGCTGGCTGCCTCGTTGACGCACCCGAACATCGTCGGCGTGGTGCGCGCCGGCGACGAAACCGGGATTCCCTACATCGCCTACGAGTTCGTCGAGGGGCCGACGCTGCGCACCTTGCTGCAGCGACGCGGCAAGCTGCCCGCCGGCGAAGCCGTTCGCATCGTGAGGCAGTTGCTTGCGGGGCTGGCAGCCGCGCACTCTCGAGGCATCGTCCACCGCGATATCAAACCCGAGAATACTCTGATGCAGGACGGGAGCCTGGTTCGCATCCTCGACTTCGGAATCGCCCGGAGCGACCTGGGAGCAGACAACGTCCGGACGCGAACCGGCATGCTTCTGGGCACCCCGACCTATATGGCGCCCGAGCTCCTTCGCGACGTGAGGGCGAGCGCCAGCAGCGATCTCTACTCAGCCGGGTGCCTGCTCTACGAGCTGGTCTGCGGCCGTCCGCCCTTTACCGGCGACAGCCCTTCGGCGGTGCTGATCGCGCATCTCGAGAAGACGCCTGCGGCCCCCTCCGACCTGGGCGTGCGGCTGCCGCCGGGGCTCTGGGAGTCCCTGGCCGGAGTTCTGGCCAAGGACCCCGCGGCAAGACCGCCCGGCGCGGAGGCCTGGTCGGACGCCCTGGCGCCGTTCGAGCTCGAACATATTTCGGAGTCGATGGCGCCGATGGGGCCACCCGCTCTTTCGAGTCCTTCGGAGAAGACCCGCGCCTCGTCTGCGGCCGTCGCGGCGGCAGGCCGGCCGGTGGCCGCAACTGCACAGACGCGCCGGGGAAGAAGAGGAGACGGCTGATGGGCGCCTCTTCCAGGGTGGGGGTGCTCTGCTGCCTCGGCGCCGCCGTCGTCTGGTCGTCGGGAGGACTGTTCATCAAGCTCGTAGACCTGCCGGCGGTCGAGATCGCGGGGCTGCGCGGCCTGCTCTCCGCCTTCTTCTTCGCCACCCTTGCTCTCGCAAGCCGGACTCGGGCTGTGGAAGCCGGGCGGGCGCGCTGGACGCCCGCCGCGGTGGCCGGCGCCGTCTCCGCCGCGTTCACGTTTCTTTTCTTCGTCGTCGCCACGAAGTGGACCACGGCCGCCGCCGCGATCTTCCTGCAGTCGACTGCACCCGCCTGGGTGCTCGCCCTGGGATGGGCGGTCCTGGGCCTGGCGCCCGGGCCTCGCGACGCGGCGGCGCTGGCCGGCTGTTCGGCCGGGCTCTCGCTCTTCTTCTTCGGCCGCCTCACCGGAGCCAGCTTCTGGGGCAACGTCGCAGCGCTGGCCTCGGGGTGCGCCTTCGGAATCCACATGCTCGCGATGCGGCAGGTGTCGGCGTCGTTGCGGCTGGCGGTGCTGGCCGCGGGCAACGCTCTTGCGGCCGCGCTGGCACTCGGCTTTGCCGTCACCGGCGCGGCTGCCGTGCTGGTCCGCGAACCGCGCGTCTTCGCCTGGCCGAACGCCGGACAATGGTTGTACCTGGCGTACCTGGGCGTGGGCCAGATCGGCCTCGGTTACTACCTCTTCGTGCTGGCCATCCAGCGGATACCCTCGCTTCAAGCCTCTCTGCTGGTGCTGCTGGAACCCGTCCTCAATCCCGTCTGGGTCTACCTGGGCACCGGAGAGGCGCCCGGCGCCTGGGCCTGCGCAGGCGGCGCGCTCGTGCTGGCAACGCTGGCCTGGCACACCGGCTCGAGTCCACGCAGTCCCGGCCAGCGGGAGGCTGCGGACAGCCGCGACTAGTCGGTCGGTCTCAAATCAGCCGGGCGGCGGCAACTTCTCGCCCGACGCCCAGTTCAGGCGCGAGTATCCAAGACCCGCCAATCCCTCCTCCAACGTGGGACACGTCTGGCCCGGGAAGAGCGCTCTCCAGCGTGTGATGTCGAGCGACGTGTCTCGCGGGCGCGGTTCCGGAGCGACGGCGTCACCGCGCGAAGCTCGCAGCAATCGCCACGGGTCGGCCACGAGGAAGGTCGCGATTCGGACTCCCATTTCGTGACGACTCAGCCGCTCGGGACCGGCCACATGCAGCAACCGGGCATGGTGAATCTCCCGGAAGTGAAGGAAGTTCGACGTGGCCACACCGGCAACCGCCGCCGCCGCCGAACGCAGACTCAACGGAGTTCGCCACTCGTCATGGAAGAGCGCAAACGGTTGTCCAGACCGCAGCGCCGCCAGCGTCCTGTCGAAGAAGTTGAGGCGGTCCGTCATGGAAGGCCCGTAGAGGAGGCCGAGCCGGATTGCCACGGTCTGGGCAAACCAGCAGGACGTCACAGCCGGCTCCGCTGCGCGCTTGGTGCGCCCGTAGACCGACAGCGGCTCCGCGACGTCCGTCTCCCGGTAGCCGCCCTTTTCGCCGCTGAAGACCAGGTCGGTCGATACGTACACCAACCGACGGCCCGCCGAGAGGGTCAAGAGCAGCCCGCTGGCGGTGGTGTTCACGGCGTCCGCTTGCCCGGGAGCACGGTGACACGCTTCCACGCTGGCCATCGCAGCTGCGTGGATGACCACGTCCGGAGCGGCGGCGTCGAAGGCCTTCTCGACCGCCTTTGGGTCAGCGAGGTCCACAGGCGTGATGGCCGCTCCGAAGAGCTGTCTCCCGGTCTTGAGGCTCCAGCCGACGACCTGGTGCTGTCCGCCCTGGAAGTGGCGGAGCAAGTAAGTCCCGAGATTTCCCGTCGCCCCTGTGATGAGAATCCGCATGCCGAATCGTTATCCCGGCCGGGAGACCGCGCCTGCCGGCGCGTTAGGTTGCGCCGAAGCTCTTCAGTCCAACTCCAACCTGCCCGTGGGCCCGGGACTTACCTCGATCAGGGAGAGCAACTCGCGGAAGATGACCCGGACGTCCACCGGCTTCATCAGGTATTGGCTTGCGCCCGCCTGCATTGCGCGCGACACGTCCTCGAGCTCCATCCTCACGGAGTAGATGACCACCGGCACGCAGGTCGTGCGCTGGTCGGCCTTGAGGCGACGACAGACTTCCAGTCCGTCCATCGGATGCATCGAGACGTCCAGCAGGACCAAGTCCGGCGGATGCGCGAAGGCTGCCGCCAAGCCTGCCGGGCCATCGTGAGCTGTCTCCACTTTGAAGCGACCGGTCGCTTCCAGCCCGAGCCGTAGGAGCAGGCAGACGTGCTGGTCGTCGTCGACAACCAGCAATCGATAGGTGGGTTGTGGATGGGCGGGCTTGGGCTCCGCGAGCGTTCGCGTGGCGCGCATCCGGGAGCCTAGCTCGAGCCACTCATTCAAGCTGTCGAGTCGGAAGGGCTTCCCCAGGTAGCCCATCGCTCCGGATCGGCTGAACTCGCCGTCAATGTCGGTGAGCAACGCCCCGGAGACGATCACGATCGGGAGTGTGCTGTCCAACCGAAGCAGTGCACCGGTCAACTCGAACCCGTTCATCTCCGGCATGCGAATGTCGATCAGCGCCAGATCGAAACAGCCCGGAACGAATTCACTCAGGGCCTGCACGGGACTGGTGAAAAAGGCCCCGCGACAGCCGGCACGCGCCAGCGATCTCCGGTGGATCTCGAGCACTTCGGGCTCGTCGTCGACCGCCAGCACATTCAATGCTTGAGCCAGCGGAGTCAGTTGCGGCGTTTCCGGCGTCCGGGACGTGGTCCGTCGCGTCGGCTCGATGGCGGGGAATCTGAGTGTGAAGGTGGCTCCCTTTCCCACCTCGGTCGAAACATCGAGGGTCCCCCCGTGCCCTTGGCTGAGGGTCCTGCAGATAGCCAGCCCCAGGCCGGTGCCCTTGCCCGGCGCCTTCGTCGTGAAGAACGTCTCGAAGATGTGGTCGAGGAGCTCCGGCGGAATGCCGGGGCCGGTGTCGCTCACTTCGATGACGACGTGGGCGCCGTCCCGCCGCCCCCGCAGTGTTAGACATCCATCCCGCCCCATCGCATCACGAGCGTTCATGATGAGATTCAGGAGGATCTGCTGGAACTGCGTCTCGTCTCCCTCCACCAGCGGCAGCCCCGGCTCGATCTCCACGTTGACGCGGATGCCGACCACCGCGAGATGCTTGCCCAGTAGCGCCAGGATGTCCGAGATCACGTGGTCCAGCATGACGGACTTGCGCTCGCCCCGTCCCACGCGACTCAGCTTCAAGAAGTTACGCACGATCTCGACGAGGTTCCAGGCGTTCCTCTCCACGAGCTGCAAAGACTTCTTCAGCTCCGGCCGCGTGTCTTTCAGGTCCTCGATCACGAAACCCAGGGTGCCGAGCATCACCGACAGCGGGTTGTTGATGTCGTGCGCCAGCGCCCCCGCCATCGTACCCAGGGCGGCGAGCTTGTCGGCCAGGATCATGGCGGCCTCCATCCGGACCTTCTTCGAGATGTCCTGGAAGTGGATCAACTGCGTGCCTACCGTCGCCCCCGGCAGGTCGTTCATCGGCGTGACCGAGCAGCCAAGCGTACGGGTCGTGCCGTCCTTGTGCGGCACGTGAACCTCTCGGTTGTCCGCGTTCGGCCGATCGCCGATGAGGCTTGCCACGTAGTCGACAAACTCGGGACATGCGGAGAGCTGCGTGAAAGACTGCCCGAGCAAGTCCGTTCGACACGTGCCTAGCAGTTCCTCGGCCATACGGTTCATCACGAGCACCTGTCCCTGACCGTCCACCAGGAGGACCGCGCTAGGCAGGAATTCCAGCACCTCGTGGCGCGCGCACAGAACGCAGGCGGTGGCCTGGGAAGGGGGCCAGGAAGGCGCTCGTGACAGGGACTCGTGCCGCGATTGGGCGGCAGCGACCACGGCGCTGACGAGAGCGGCGGGCAAGACTGGCTTCAGCAAGAAGTCAAAGGCATGAAGATGAATGGCCTCGGCCGCAAGCGACACACGATCCGACGATGTGACCAGCACCACGGGCACGTCCGGCATCATCCGGCGCAGTTCTCGCAAGAGATCGATGCCCGACAACGTCGGCAGGACCACGTCGGAGACGACGACGTCCACCGGCCCGAGCTTGAGCAGCGCGAGACCCGACATGACGTTGTCGGTGTCGCGCACTTGAAAACCCGCCTTCTCCAGCATCGACCGGAAAACCAACCGATCGACCTGGCTGTCCTCGATCAGGAGAACCTGGATCGATTTGCTGGAGGCGGGCTGCGGATCGGGCTCGTTCACGTTGGGGCTCTCTGCTGGCCAGGGCGGTCAGGTGCTGACTCGAGGGAGTGTATGATACCAGCCCCTCCTCACGCGAGAAACTTTCGCGCGCGTCATGGCGTAGGTACGGTGTAGAGCACAGGAGGCTTCGATGTTGTCCCTTGGTTCGAATTCCGGTCGCCGGCTTCCGCTGATCGCTTGCGTGGCGCTCGCCTTGGCCTGGGGGCCGCAGGCAGCCTGGCCGCACCCGGAGGACGGCTCCAACGGAGGCCTCCACACGATGCAGCACGAGGCGGCCCTGCGGCAGCTCGCCGAGCAGATTGGCAGCACCAACGAGGCCGACATCAGCCTCAGGCAGCTCAACCTGGTCATCGACGCCCCCTGGCGCGTGCAGATTCGACCGGAGGGCCCCAATTACATCCCGGTTCTCTTCTTCTTCCCCGAGACCAAGAAGGACTGGCGGAGGATCAAGATCGTGCGGATGCGGCTCGTCGTGCCCCAGGCAAGCGGCGAGTCCCTCATCTGGGAGGATACGGCCGCTGCGGGCCCCGTCGTCGGACAGTCTCAGCCTCTCGGCTTCGACGGCCGCCAGATGATCGCCGTCGACAGCTTCGGAAAGGTCTCCACCGATCTCGACCTCGTGCAGGAACGGGTCGCGCCCAGTGACCCGCTCGCCTCGTTTCGCGTGGCCGAAATCGACGACTCCAACCGCGGCTGGCACGTCCTGGTGCGCCTCCCGATTCCGCAGGCCCTGTGCCAAAAGAACCACCAGGCAACGGCAACCCTGCTGGGCCAGATCGACTACAAGCGACTGCCCGAGATGCCGAACGCGCCCGCCGACGACAAGACCTACACGATCCGGCGCAAGCTCTTCATCGACCTCGACACCGACGGGTTCCCCACCTTCGACGGATGGCGCTACTACGACACCCATCTGCACACGTGCGCCGAGTACGACACCGATCTCTCGATCAAGGCCATCCGGAAATCCTACGGCGGCCCGATCCAGATGGTGAAGGAGGCGGCCTACTGCATCGGAATGCTCGAGGCGCCCGACAAGGCCAAGCACCGCGTCATCACGACCGATCACAATTGCTTCTACAGCGACGACGAGTTGGTGAAGTGCGGCCCCTCCGCCCAGGGCGCCTGGGACAACCCCATCAAGGTGGAGCACCCGGAGTTCACGCCCTACTTCCGCGAGAAGAACGGCAAAGTCCAGCTTCGCGGCCAGAAGGAGTACGAGAACTACCTCGACAACTTCGGCATCACCACCGGCGAGGAGATCACCCTCGAGAAGGGTGGCGGCTTCCTGGGTCTCATATCGGGCACGCTCGGTTCGCACATGTTGACTTACTCGTCGCGTCACTTCATGGGCCCTTTCCACGGCGGGCGCTTTCTGATCTTCAAGTTCGAGGAGAACCCCAACCCGCTGGAAGTGGTGCTGGAGTCGATGGCCGCGGACCTCAACTTCAAACGCGGTTTTGCCTACGCGGCCCACCCCTTCAGCGAAAGCGATATCGAACGCAACCTCCTCAGCGCTTTCAGCGACAAGGAAGTAAAGATTGCGCTCAAGGGCGAGTTCATCCGTCGCATCGACGGCCAGGACAAGGACTTCGTGTTCAAAGGCTGGCAAGGCTGGAACGGCAAGTCGTCGCGCGGGCTCGACACCAACACCATCCTCCCCGACCGCACTCTGGCGCTGCTGGAGGACCCGACCTGGCACCGCGACTGGCAAGCGGGCAAACCTAACTGGGACGACGGCTTGCAGTTCGGCCTGGGCCAGTATCACAAAATGCTCTCCGAATCCTGCAGCTTCTCGACCCACGCCAACCCGGATGTGAAGTTCATCCGCAAGTTCTTCTTCAGCGGCGGCACCGACGCGCACGGCGATTTCAATCGCGACTCCGGCCTGCTGGCAAGGGGACTCACAGCCCTGCCGGCGCAGCTCATGCGCTACCTGAAGATCTTCTCGATGTCCGACAACGCCTTCGGAAAGGTGCGCACGTATGTCGATCCGACCGACCTGCAAGAGGGCAGCAAGCTCACGGCCGAAGAGCGGGCGCTGAGAGCCTTCGCGCACGGGCACAGCGTCGTGACCGACGGCCCGATCCTCACCTTTGTTCTCGATGCCAACACCAACTTCGACTCCTCCCCCGACAAGCTGCAATGGCACCCCGAGGCCGTCGCCGAGAACGCCGACGGCCTCATCGGAGGAGACGGCAACATGGACGGCTTGCGCACGATGCTTGTGGCGGAGGGGGAAAAGAATGTGAGGTTCCGCTATCGCTGGAAGGGCGCCAACGACTTCGGCGGTCCCCTGAAGCGCATCGAGATCTACAAGGATGACGCCGGCGGCGCGCCCCAGCTCGTCACAGTCCAGCGCAACAGCGGCCCGGCCCGGGTCCTGCAGCATCAAGGCGAGCTCGATCCGGAGTCTCCGGTCGACGCAAGCGGCTGGCGCGACGAGGGGCTTGGCGAGGCCCGGCATCCCGGCGAACCGGTGGAATCTCCCATCACCGTGCCGTGCGCCATCAGCCTCTGCGGATTCACGGAAAGGACCTCCGAGCTGCCCTACGATTTCCGCTGCTACACCAATCCCGTCTGGGCCGTCCCCGTGCGCCTGACTCGCCAGATCGCCGCTTCGGGCCGCACCGGCTCCACCCTTCCGCCGGGTGCGCTGACCGTGACGCTCGCGTTCCCGATCTCGATGAGTCCCCGGCCCTGCGAGGTCCGCGTCGTACCGCTCGACGAGTCGGGCAGGAGCTTCGGAAAAGGCGTCGCGCTCTCCGCGGTCGAGGCCCCGGGCCGCGTCAACGGCTGGGCCAAGAACATGCGCTACGGCGTCGCCAGCTCCGATTTCGCGGTCGCCAACAAGGACGCGCCGCTCGACCTGACGTCCACGCACTCCGGCACGAAGTTTTGCGTCTACGTGAAGGACCCGGTCGACGCCAATGGCAATGCTCTCAACGCCGTCGCCTGGGTCGTCGACCTCGCCCAGCCCTGATCGGCTACCTCCAAGAGTCCTCGCGGAGCGCGGGGCATCGAGACGGGGTGGCCGAGGATGCGTCTGGCCATGATGAACCACGAAGACTCCGAGGAGTCGAAGCCAGACGCGCGACGATCGACTTCGCGAGAGCTTCGTGCCCCTATGAACTCCGTGAGGGACTCTTCCGGTGTAACGTTTCCCCGGATGCGGCGTTGCCCTGCTGTGTTCCCCAGTTCTCAGTCTTGACCCTGCCGCCGAGACGTGGTACCCTTTTGCCTCTACAGCGAGCTGAAGTTTCGTGTGGGCCTGTGGCGCAGTTGGGAGCGCGCTTGAATGGCATTCAAGAGGTCGTGAGTTCGAATCTCATCAGGTCCACCACCATCTTCGAGGCCTTCCGGTAACCCGGAAGGCTTCGGCCATGCGGGAGGTTCGCAAACATGATCACCGTCGGGATGAACTATCAGGTGAGGTCCGGCAAGGAGGCCGTCTTCGAGAACGCCTTCAAGAACGTCCTGACCGTGATGAAGGAAATGGCCGGGCACCGCGAAAGCCACCTCTATCGAGATGTCGAAAGCTCGCGAAGCTATCTCATCGTCAGCGATTGGGAGACGCGCGAGGCCTTCGACGGCTTCCTCCGCTCCGACAGGTTCGCAAAGGTGGTCAACTGGGGCCGCGAGGAAATCCTGGAAGGACGGCCCAAGCACGAGATCTACGAGCGCTGAAACGCCGGCGCCGGCTGGTCTCGCGCTAGAATGGTCCCACG
>JACQFU010000456.1 GCA_016199905.1 Candidatus Wallbacteria bacterium | reverse complement strand
GGCCTCATCTACGCCGGCGCCCAGAAGAACGCCGGCCCCGCGGGCGTCACGGTGGTCATCCTCCGCAAGGATTTGCTCTCCCGCACGCCACCCAATCTTCCCGTGATGCTCGATTTCGCCGCCCAGGTGAAGGGCGGCTCGATGCACAACACGCCGCCGTGCTTCAGCATCTACATCGTCGGCCTGGTCTGCAAGTGGCTCCTGGGCCTCGGAGGCCTGGAAGCCGTCGCGAAGCGCAACCAGGAGAAGGCCAAAATACTCTATGACGCCATCGACTCCTCTGGTGGCTACTACCGCGGCCACGCCCAGCCCGGCAGCCGGTCGCTGATGAACGTCACCTTCCGCCTCCCCTCCGAGGAGCTGGAGAAGAAGTTCGCAAAGGAGTCGACCGCCGCCGGTCTCGACGGTCTCAAGGGCCACCGCTCCGTGGGCGGCCTGCGAGCCTCCCTCTATAACGCTTTCCCCAGGGAGGGCGTGACGAAGCTGGTCGAGTTCATGAAGGAGTTCCAGACAAAGAATGGCTGAGAAGAAGAGCGGCCCGCGAGCGCTCCGCTACTCGGGATTCACCAAGGACGTCGAGCGAGTGGCCAAGCTCGAGCACGGCGACCCTCACAACGTCCTGGGCATCCACCAGGCCAAGGAAGGCGTGGTCGTTCGATGCTATCGGCCCGAGGCCGAGGGCGTGAAGGTTTTGCGGCAGCAGGGCCCGCCGCTCGCGATGGAGAAGATCCACAAGGCCGGCATCTTCGAGGGAGTGTTCGCTGGCGAAACCGAGACCTTCGCCTACCAGTTGCAGGTCGACTACGGCGGGGGGGCGGTCTTCACCATCCGCGATCCGTATGCGTTCCTGCCCACCCTCGGCGACCTCGACCTGCACCTGGCGTCGGAGGGCAAACACGAACGGCTGCACGAGAAGCTGGGCGCCCACGTCCACGTCTACGGCGAGGTGCACGGCGTCAGCTTCGCCGTCTGGGCGCCGATGGCCCGCGGCGTGAGCGTCGTCGGCGCCTTCAACCACTGGGACGGAAGACTCCACGCGATGCGCCACCTGGGCAAGTCGGGGATCTGGGAGTTGTTCATCCCCGAGATCGACGAGGGGTCGGCCTACGGCTACGAGATCGCGCCGATCAAGGGCGAGCGCTTTTTCAAGATGGACCCCTACGCCTTCGCCACAAAGGCGCCGCCGGCGATGATCAGCATCGTCCACGCTCCCAAGCACCAGTGGCAGGATGCCGAGTGGATGGCGCACCGCACCGACATCAAGCCGCTGGCAGCTCCGATGGCGGTCTACGAGTGCCACCTGGGAAGCTGGCGGCGGGTGCCCGAAGAAAACAACCGCTCGCTCAACTACCGCGAACTGGCAAACACGCTGCCCGAGTACCTCCAGGAGATGGGGTTCACTCACGTGGAGCTGCTGCCGCCTGCGGAGCATCCCTTCGGAGGCTCGTGGGGCTACCAGGTCAGCGCCTACTTCGCGCCCACGGCTCGCTTCGGCAAGCCCGACGACCTGCGCTACCTCATCGATAGACTGCACCAGAAGGGTATCGGCGTGATCATCGACTGGGTGCCGGCTCACTTCCCACGCGACAAGGAAGCGCTCGCCCGTTTCGACGGCACGGCCCTTTACGAGCACGAGGATCCGCGCCAGGGCGCCCATCCCGACTGGGGGACTCTGGTCTACAACTATTGCCGGCCCGAGGTGCGCAACTTCCTGATCGACAACGCCTTGTTCTGGCTGGAGCAGTACCACGTCGACGGACTGCGCGTCGATGCGGTGGCGTCGATGCTCTACCTCGACTACAGTCGCAAGGCGGGCGAGTGGATACCAAACAAGCACGGAGGGCGCGAGAACCTGGAGGCGATCGAGTTCCTCAAGGAGCTCAACGAGGTCGTGCAGGCGCGCTTTCCAGGCGTGATGACCATCGCGGAGGAATCGACCGCGTGGCCGATGGTGACGAAGCCGGGCTACCTGGGCGGCCTCGGCTTCACCTTCAAATGGAATATGGGGTGGATGCACGACAACCTCAGCTACTTCGCCAAGGACTCCATCTTCCGCAAGTTCTTCCACCGCCTGCTGACGTTCGGGATGCTCTATGCGTACAGCGAGAAGTTCGTGCTGCCGCTTTCGCACGACGAGGTCGTGCACCTGAAGAAGTCGCTGCTGCTGAAGATGCCCGGCGACGAGTGGAAGATGTTTGCGAACCTGCGGTGCCTGTACGCCTACATGTGGGCCTTCCCGGGCAAGAAGCTCCTGTTCATGGGAGGCGAGTTCGGGCAACGCCACGAGTGGAACCACGACTCGTCGCTGGAATGGCACCTGCTCGAGGACCCATACCACCAAGGCGTGCATCAGTTGATGCGCGACCTCAACCGCATCTATGGCAGCGAGAAGCCGATGTGGGAGGCCGACTACGACCCGGCCGGATTCAAGTGGATCGACGTGAACAACGCCGACGAGAACGTCGTGGCCTTCGCCCGCTGGGACGCGGGGGAGAAGAGATGCATCGTGGTGGCCGCCAACTTTTCGCCGATCCCGCGGCCCGGCTATCGGATCGGCCTGCCGAACCGGGGCGTGTACAAGGAGATCCTCAACACCGACTCCGAGTTTTACGGAGGCTCCAACGTCGGCAACGGCGGGGAGATTCTCGCGCAGCCCATCAGTCTCCACGGATTCGACTGGTCCGCCGAGCTGACGCTGCCCCCTCTGGCCGTGGTCTACTTCAAGCCCGAGGCCGAACCCGAGGCCGAGCCCGAGTCGCGCGGGGAGCTTTCAAAGGAGTCGACGGAGCCGTCGGCACCTGAAGAGCCTTGACCGGCGTGGCCGCGAGGGATCAGCCGGCACGAAGGCGCGACGGCCATCCGGGGTCTCGGGATCGGAGCGCCGCCCGTTTTCGCCGGTGAACCGCAAGGTAACTCGCATAACCTGCGGCGCGCGTTTCTGCCTTCTACTCGCTACTCGATCCCGTTACTTCGTGGTATACCCGTCATGCTCGATCCCGGGTCCACCGGAGCTTGGGCAGACTTGGCGCCGTCCTCAGGGAAGGGAGATGCCGTGTTCGCAGCCGCAGAGTTGGGACGCAAGCTTTCCAAGGAAGAGTACGACAAGGACGAGCCGGTCCTGCGCAATGAGCTTCTCGAAGCGCAGATGGAACTGGCCAAGTCCAAGTTCCCGGTAGTCCTGCTGGTAGGCGGAGTCGACGCCGCCGGCAAGGGCGAAACCGTGAACATGCTGCTCGAGTGGATGGACCCACGCCACATCGAGGTCAACAGCTTCGGCATTCCCTCGGACGAAGAGGCCGAGCGGCCGTACTTCTGGCGCTTCTGGCGCGCGTTGCCTCCGCGCGGCAAGCTCGGCGTGTTCTACGGGAGCTGGTACACCGACCTGATTGTCGGCGGGGCGCTGGGCGACATGAAGCGGGGCGCGATGGAGCATCGCACTCAAGAGATCCGCAGCTTCGAGAAGGTCCTGGCCGACGATGGGGCGCTCATCTTGAAGGTCTGGCTGCACCTGTCGAAGAAGGCCCAGAAGCGCCGTTTCACGGAGCTGGAGTCCGACCCGCACACGCGATGGCGCGTGACGAAGAAGGATTGGGCCAACTGGGACCACTACGACGACTTCGTGCGAGTGAGCGAGGCCGCGCTGCGCGCCACGAGCGTCGGCCACGCCCCCTGGACAGTCGTGGAAGGCGAGGACTGGCGCTACCGGCAGAACGCCGTCGCCCGGCTTCTCCTCAACAGCCTCAAGGCCCGCCTCGGAAAGCAGAGGCCAAAGGTGGAAGCGGCGGCCAGCGTCCCCCCCACGAACCCCTCGCAGGGCAAGACGGTCCTGGGCAGTCTCGACCTGCGCCAGAAGCTAGTGAAGAAGGACTACGAGAAGAAGCTGGAGAAGTACCAGGGACGGCTCCACCACGCCGCTCGCAAGGCCTGGGAAAAGGGCGTCAGCACCGTAATCCTCTACGAGGGCTGGGACGCGGGCGGCAAGGGCGGCAACATTCGCCGGCTCACCAGCGCGATGGACGCGCGCAACTACCGGGTGATCCCGATCGCCGCGCCGACCGACGAGGAGCGCCAGCACCCCTACCTGTGGAGGTTCTGGCGCCACATCCCGCGCGCGGGCCGCGTCACGATCTTCGACCGTACGTGGTACGGTCGCGTGATGGTCGAGCGCGTGGAGGGCTTTTGCACCGAGGACGACTGGCAGCGCGCCTACAGCGAGATCAACGACTTCGAGTCCCAGCTCACCGAAAGCGGCATCGTCGTCGTCAAGTTCTGGATCCACATCGGCAAGGACGAGCAGCTCCGCCGCTTCGAGGAGCGCAAGAAGATCGCTTACAAGCGCTACAAGATCACCGACGAGGACTGGCGCAACCGCAAGAAGTGGGACGCCTACGAGATCGCCGTCAACGAAATGATCGAGCGCACCTCCACCGACATCGCGCCGTGGACCTTGGTCGAGGGCAACGACAAGCTCTTCGCCCGCGTCAAGTGCGTCAAAACAGTGTGCGACGCAATCGAGGCGAAGCTGTAAGAGCCGCTCAGGGCTTTCGGATTTGGGATTTCGGCCGTTCATGGGATAGTGAACGTCGTATGCGCATTTTGGTAGTGGATGACGAACCCGATATCGCCAACTTTGTGGCGCGCGTGCTTCAGGCGCGCGGCTGTGCTTGCACCGTCCTGCATACGGCGCGGGAGGCCTTCGAACTGCTCGCGTCCGAAACGTTCGAGTTCGTGCTGTGCGACTTGCAGATGCCGTCGATGAGCGGCATCGAACTGTATGACGCGCTCGTGGCCGCCGGCAACCCGGCTGCCGCGCGGATCGCCTTTCTGACCGGCAGCGCAAACTCGCCCGCGCACCAGGATTTCTTCCGGCGCTCCGGTCGGCCCTATCTCGAAAAACCGTTCGACGTGCAGCGCCTGAAGGCCTTCGTGGACGAACTTGCCGCCACACAGGCAGGGCCGACGCCCCTTCCTGTGCCGTGACGCCGGCCGCACCGGGACGGGGCCTGGGGCCGCCCTGCTCATCTTGTAATCCGGCAAGAGGTGCAGCATAATCAGGACCGAACAGTCCCGTTTGCGCGGCCGTGCCTCGTCATGGAGACCCCCACCTCGATTCCGGCGACGGACATCTTCATTGTGACGGTGCCCTTCTGGGGTGTGCGCATGCCGCCCCTGGGAGCGGCCTACGTCGCGGCAGCCGCCAGCGCAGCCGGGTTCCGCACGCAACTGGTCGACCTCAACGTCGAGTGCTTCGACCACGTCCGGGGCGAGCCGGACCTGGAGCGGCTCTGGGACAACAATCCGCCCGACGTGACAGCCTCGGAGGCCTGCGACCTGGTCTTCCGCATGACGCTGGCGGTGGTCGATCGTTTCATCGAAGACGTGATTGCCAGCCACGCGACGACGGTCGGTTTTTCGCTCAACTACCGCAACGTGGAGTTCGGCAACAAGGTCGCGCGCCGTCTCAAGGAGCGGGCCCCCGGGCTCAACATCCTGTTTGGGGGGCCAGAGAGCTTCGCCCAGCATAGGCTCGGCTACCTGCATAGGAACGAGGCCGACATCTTCGTCATAGGCGAAGGCGAGCACACACTGGTCGACGTGCTCCAGGCCCTGAGGGAAGGACGCAGCCTGGAGGGAATGCCCGGCGTGGTGATCCGAAAGGAAGGGATCATCATGTCGGCCTACACTCCTCGCAAGCCGGAGATGAAGCTGGACCGGCTCCACGGCAACATGAAGCAACTCGAACAGCTCTGCGACATGATCATCGAGGCCAAGCTGCCCGTCGTCTGGGACAGCTACGCCATCGTGCGCAAGGAGATGACGCCTGCCATCCTGGCCAAGATGCGAGCTGCCGGCTGCCTCAATCTGTGCTACGGAACCGAGAGCGGCAGCGACCGGGTGTTGAAGTTGATGGGCAAGTTCAGCCCCGCCAGCGTCAGCGTTCAGAACATCAAAGACACGCACGAGTCCGGCATCCGCACCTCCATCAACATCATCGTCGGCTACCCGGGCGAGACGGAAGAGGAGTTCGTCGAGACCCTCCGATTCCTGGAGCATTGCGCGCCCTGGATCGACGAGGTGACCAACGTGTCGAGCCTCGTCGTGATGCCCGGCACCTACATCGCGGACAACCTTCGGGATTTCGGCATTCAGTACATCGACAATGCCGACAGTTGGGTCGACGAGCAGGGCAGCACGCCGGAGACACGCGGCGACCGCGTCCATCGCGTGCTCGAGTTGATCAGCGCCAAGGACATGGGCCGGGAGATCGTCAACCACGACTACCACACGGCCAAGAGCATCATGATCACCGTGGTGGTGCCCTGCGACGGCAACGCGCCGGACCCGGCGGCCTACGCCGAGATCACGGGCTATCCATTCCAGGTCGTGCTCGCAGGCGACGGGCTCGAGGCGTCGACCGATAGTCGGCGAATCCGGGTCGTGCGGCGCGCGCCCGGCGAGAGCCTGGCGCAATGCGTCAACGACGCCGTGGAGCTGGCCGAAGGCCGATACGTGGCGCTGGTGCCCCCCAACGCGCCGCCCACGCGGGCGCTACTCTTCACGATGTATCGCGCGATGGAACGTGCGCCGGATGTCCACTTCGCCCTGCCGCGCCAGGCCGCGGCAAGCTGCGTCTTCCTGCGAAAGACCGCCTTCCGCGAGTTGGGCGGTTTCGATCCTGGTTTCGGTCCCGAGAGCTGGACCACCGATCTCCTGATGCGAGCGCAGCTCTGGGGGTACGCCTCCGCTTCCGTACTGGAGGCCCACGGCACGGCGCCCATCCGCCCACGCAACGTCACGACCCGGCCCGCGCAAGCTGCACGAAACGCCCTCGACCTGGTTCTCAAGAACTACCCGCGAGTCTTCCTCCAGGAGGAGGGCGTGCGAGTCATCCTGCGCCTGCTCGAACGCATGTTGCCCTCGCGGCACGAACCCCTCTCGCCGCTGCACCACCTGGCCGGCTATTGCCGCGCGCTGGCCGACTTCCCGCGCACCTTGGCCGAACGGCGCCGCATCCTCTGCCAGAAGACCGTTCCCGACGCCGAAGCCGGCCGTTTTCTCAAGGCCCTCGAGAGCCTCTAGCTCGAAACTACTCCTTCAGCAGCGTCTCGATGAGCCCGGCGATCTCTTCTTCGGAGGATGGGTTGAAGCCGGTTTGAACGTGACGCACCACGCCCTTGGCGTCGATAACGACGGTGCACGGAATCGCCGTCACGGCGTACTTGCCGCCAATCTCGCCCTCCTGGTCCATCATCTGGCGGAAACGGATCGCCTTCGACTTGAGGAACTTGAGCACCTTGGCCTCCCCGCCTTCGCGATCCTGGTTCACTCCGAGCACCGTGACCGATCGGGTCTGAAATCGTTCGACCAAAGTCTGAACGTGCGGGATCGCCCTCACGCACGGCGGGCACCAGGTCGCCCAGAAGTCGAGCACCACTACTCGGCCGCGCAGGCCCGCCAGCGAGACCTTCTCGCCGGCAAGGTCCTTCCCCTCGATCGCCGGCGCGGGCTTTCCAACGAGCGCATTCTTCTCGGGAGCCTGCGCGCGGAAATCGAACTGCTCGACTTTCTTGTAGTCCACGGGCGGGGAATAGACGAAGCCGGAGTCCGGTATCGCGGCGTCCAGGTCGAGCTTGTCCACGCGAACGCTGATCGTCATCCCGGGCATCGCGTTTCGGACGCCCCCGGCCGGCGCAGGCTGCCGCATCTCCAGCAGCGCCTCCCGCGGCACTCCGTCACCTCCGTCAAACCAGATCGTGAACGGTACCGGCGATAGCCCCGGCGGCTTGGGCGGCTGAATCGTACCTGCCAGACGCCAACCCACGCGGCCTTCCAGCGACTCCGCGGTCACCCCGTCGAAGTGAAGGACCTTCGCCACCTGAACGTTCCATTCCTGTGCCGACGAAGGCAAGCCGTCCGGCAAGTTGGCGCCCGGTACGATCGACTGGAGCCACTTCTTCAAGTCCGTCGTCTCGCCCGAGACCGGCGGAGCCGGCATCACCCTGTACTGTTTCACCAGCTTGATCGCCGTCCAGAGCGACTTTCCGTCGCAATACACGCCGGCGACCTCGCTCTCGATGGCCATCTTCAGAGGCTTGGCGAAGGCGATCGAGATCTTCCTCTCCAGGGCCTGGCCGGGGGCCGAGCCGACGGGGGCCGCCCCCAGCCGGATCGCGGCCCGCGCCTCCGCCCGGTAGCTCTTCGCGCGCTCCATCGTCTTCGCGGCGCGCTCCAGCAGCATCTGCGCGGAAGGCACGGCTGCTGCGGGCGCCGCCGTGGTGGACGCGGCCGGGGCCGCGGAGCTCTTGGACGCACGCGTCAGTGGGGAGCGCGTCGCCAGGGCTACGCCCAGGGGCATGGTCCAAACCAGCAGCAGTGACGCCGCCAACTTCCGTGATACCCGTCCGCCTCCGGATGCACCGGCCATCGCGACCTCCTCCCGCCGCCCTTGGAGGGCGCGGCGAAACTCTCGATGCCTATTCTTGCACGTCCGGGCTTGCTATGCTCGCAAGGTTCAGATGCAAGATTTCGCGCAAAGTGCCTGGGCACTCCCCGGTGAAGCTTCGACGCTTGGCCGGGCGAAGAGAGCGATCAAGCCGGTTGCGATGCGGTGCGCCTTGGCCGTGCGACTGGCAGCCAAGCTGATTCAGGGCTGCGTGGACACGCGTCACGACCGCGTCATGCGGAGGGTCAACGCAGGCGGCGGGACGTTCCTGAGGCGGCACTGGCAGGTCCTCGACTGGCCTTCGCCTGCTTACCGGTTCCTGCCGGGTGTCGTCGACTTTCCCTTCAACCTGGCCAGTCAGGCCCCGCTCCCATTCGACACGGACTCCGTGACGCTCTTCTACTCGTCGCACACCCTCGAACACATCCCTCAGGAGTTCTGCCAGCACGTGCTGGACGAGTTCTTCCGCTGCTTGAGCAAGGGCGGCGCCGTAAGGCTCACGATGCCCGACTTCGGCAAGGCGTGCGCCGCGTTCGAGGCCGCTGACGAACGATTCTTCTCTCCCTGGCACGCGCCCGGTCGGCCTCTGGAGAGATCGCTCCTCGCCTTCTTCGCCTCGTGGCTACGCGACCGTGTGCCCGCCGAGCAGGTCCGCGCCGACTTCGAATCGTTCTCGCGAGAGCAGTTCGGCGATCGCTACTCGCTTCAGGTCCCGCGCGAATCGCAGGCCGCCGACGCCGGCAACCACATCAACTGGTGGACGGTCGACAAGACCCTGTCGATGCTCCGGGCCGCCGGGTTCGAAGCGCCCTACGTCTCGGCGCCTCAGGAGAGCCGCTTCCCCGAGATGCGCGGCACGCCCTGGTACGGCGCCTTCGACACTTCTTATCCGGCGATGTCCCTCTTCGTCGAGGCCGTGAAGTAGACTCTGACGAGGGCACGCCGATTCGCTGTATACTGCATGCTGTAGGCGGTGAGACCCATGTCCGACACCAAACGCACGCAGGTCTACCTGACCCAGCAGAGCTACCGCACGATGGAGCAACTGGCCCGCCAGCGACACAGTTCGGTCGCCTCCGTGGTCCGTGAGGCCGTCGCCAAGTATCTCGGCGAAATCGATCCCGGAATGATTCACTCCGAAGACCCGCTCTGGAACTTCCTCGCCACCGAGGAGGGCCACCAGGACGACGGCGCGGCCAAGCTCGACCGTTACCTCTATGGCAAGGATCATCCGAAGGTTCCCGGTCGCGCCAAGCCGCGTCTTCGTCGATAGCGGTGCCTGGATCGCGGGCCAGCTCCGGCGCGATCAGTATCACTCCCGCGCGATCGCCGCCTGGACCAAGCTGCGGGTCGAGCGCGCCCGCCTGGTGACCACCACTTTCGTCCTGGACGAAGTCGCGACCTTCATCCGCTACAGAGAGGGGCGGCAAGCCGCGCTGACGGTTGGCTCGAGCATCCTGGAAAGCTCCGTCCTGGAGCTGATCGACATCGACCGGCCGTTGCTCCAACGGGCCTGGGAGCTGTTCGGGCAGGTCCGAGACTCGGAGCCCAGTCTCACAGACTGCACCAGCTTCGCCGTCATCGAATCCCTAGGCATCGGCCGTGTCTTCACCTTCGACGAAGACTTCCGCGCCACCGGCGCGACGCTTCTGGGGTGAGCGGCTCCGGGGTCCCGCTTATCCCAATCGCTCCACCGAGTCGATAACTCCGCCGCCGAGCACCATTCCGCGGGTATCGTAGAAGACTGCCGACTGCCCTGGAGACGTGGCGAGCTGCGGAGTGGCGAACTCGACGCGCACCCGGCCGGGAGCCGACGCGTGAAGCGTCGCTGCATGCGCCTCGGAGCCATATCGGTACTGGACCAGGCACTCGACCGGGCAGGCGGGCTCGGCGATGCCGACCCAGTTCACATCGCCGGTCGAAAGCGCCCGCACGAGCAGACTGTGTCGCTTCCCCAGCACGACGCGATTGGCCGCGGCGTCCACGCTCAAGACGTAGTGGCGCGCCGAGAGTGCGACGCCCAGGCCTCGTCGCTGACCTACGGTGTAGTAGGCCGCGCCCTCGTGGCGTCCGAGGATCTGCCCCGCCTCGTCGACAAAATCGCCGGGAGCGATCCGGTCGGCGGCGCGACCTCGCAGGAAATCGCGATAGTCCTTCGCCACGAAGCAAATGTCCTGGCTATCGGGCTTCTCGCTCGTCGCCAGGCCCAGGCCCCGAGCCAGCTCGCGCGTCCGCTCTTTGGTCAGGTCCGCCAGCGGGAACAGCGCCGCGGCCAGCTGTTCCTGGTCGAGCCCGTAGAGCGTGTAGGACTGGTCCTTCGAGGGATCGGCGGCGCGGAACACGGCGTGACGGCCGGTATCCGGATTCACTGCGGCGCGCGCATAGTGGCCCGTCGCGACCCGGCTGGCACCCACGGCCCGGGCCTTGTCGAGCAGCCGCCCGAACTTGAGCTGGCTGTTGCAGAGCAGGCACGGGTTGGGCGTGCGCCCTGCCAGATACTCGGTCACGAAATTCCCGATGACGCGCCGCTCGAAGTCCTCGGCCAAGTTGACGACGTAGAACGGTATGTCGAGCCGATCGGCCACGCGCCGGGCATCTCCCATGTCGTCGACGGAGCAGCAGCTCTTCTGGGCGGGCGACGCGGCATCCTTGGAGGCCCAGGTCTTCATCGTCATGCCGATGACCTCGTGCCCCTGCTCCTTGAGGAGCGCCGCGGCCACGGAACTGTCGACTCCGCCGCTCATCGCGACGACCACGCGCTGTGGAGTCATCGCACGCTCAGGCAGCGGTCCCGGCCCTTTGAGCGACGACGAGGCGCGTCAACGCCGCAAGGAAGCGGTCCAGCTCGTCGCGGGTGTTCGAGTGCCCCAGGGAGATCCGCACGCTCGAGAGGGCTTCGGCGCGTGACAGCCCCATCGCCAGCAACACAGGCGATGGATCGACACCGCCGCTGTGGCAGGCGCTGCCGGTAGAGACGGCAATGCCTTCCAGGTCGAGCGCCAACAGAAGCGACTCGCCATCGACCTCCGGGATCCGCAGATTCACCGTGTTCGGCAGCCGGCGTTCCGGCGGCGGCCCGTTGACTGCGCAGCCGGGGAGAAGGCTCAGCAGCGCTCGCTCCAGCCAGCCGGACAGTTCGCCCAGGCGCTGCGCGTCTTGCGGACCGCGCTCCATGGCCAGCCCTGCCGCAGCGCCCAACCCGGCGATTCCCGGGACATTGGGTGTGCCCGGTCGAAGACCGCGCTCGTGATCGGCGCCGTGGAGCACCTTTTCGAGCGCCAATCCCTCCCGCATCCAGAGCGCTCCGACGCCGTGGGGCCCGTTCAACTTGTGGCCGCCCAGCGAGAGGAGGTCGACGCCCAGCGTCCGCACGTCGACGCCGATCTTCCCTGGGCACTGCACGGCGTCCGTATGGACCAGGGCACCCCTCTCGCGCGCGATCGCCGCTATCTGGGCCAGGGGCTGGAGTGCGCCGGTCTCGTTGTTGGCCAGCATCACCGTCACGAGCAGCGTCCTGTCGTCCACCGTGGCTTCGACGTCGGCCGTTCGCACGCAGCCTTTCACATCGGGGGGCAGGTAAACGACATCGAAGCCGGTCTTCTCCAGCGCCTTGCAGGGGGCGGCCACGGAGCTGTGCTCTATCCGGCTCGTCACGATCTTGCGGCGTTGGCCCTTGGCTGCGCGGGCCGTTCCGAGGATGGCGAGGTTGTTGGCCTCGGTTCCTCCCGAAGTGAAGAGTAGGCCGCGAGGCGGGGCGCCGATCAGAGCTGCGACCTTTTCGCGGGCATCCTCGACGGCCTTCTTGAGCGCGCGGCCGAACGAGTGGATGCTCGAGGCGTTTCCCCACTTCGAGGTGAGGAAGGGCATCATCGCCTCCAGGGCCTGGGGTGCCAGCGGGGTAGAGGCGTTGTGGTCGAGGTAGATCGCAGGCATGACGGCCGCCCAGGATAGCATGGCGGCGGGCCGGCGCGTCACACCTTCAAGTAGATGCCGACAGGCACGAGCACTTCGAAGGGAGAGATGCCCCCGTGGGCGTAGCGCGGAGCGTCGTGACGGGCCTGGTAGTCGGGCCGTTCGCGAAAGCCGTGATCGGCGGTGAAGACGATGAGGGTGCGGGCCGGAAGCCGGTCCAGGAACGGGAGCATGGCCGGAGCCAGCGCCATCGCAGTCTCTCGATACAGCGTACGGAGGTCCTCGCGAGTGGTGTGGACGCGGTCGTCGAGCGCGTTGTACTTCACGACGGCCATCCCCGTCCGCTCCGAGAACTCCTCCAGGGCGGCGCGGCCGAGGCGAGGCCGCTCGGCGTCGGCCTCCGGCGGTGAACCGGCCCCCCCCGGCCGGCGCCCGGTGAGGAGCGCGTCCAGGTTGGGCGCGGTGAGCGTGGGCGCGAAAGCCCAGGCCGTGAGCGACTCGACCAGGCGGAAGGTGCCCTGAGCCAGCGGCAGCACCTCGCGCCTCAAGTAGTCGAAGAAGTCTTGACGCATGGCGTCAACGACCACGCACGCGACGCCCGCCGCCGCGAGGCGTTTGGCGAACCTCGGCACCAGCTCGCCCGCCAGGTCCGCCAGCGTCACCGGGTGGCCCCCGGCCGGGTCCACCAGCTTCGCGTAGCCGGCCGCATAGTGCTCCCGAAAATCGCTCTCCAGCTTGCGCGCGGCGGCTCGCCACCGTTCCTCGGGCAACTGCGCCTCCGCGCCCACGGCCGCCAGCGCCGCCCTCGCCTCCAGCAACGCCAGCGGCGAGCCCGCGAGAGCCTCGCGGTGGAGCAACTCCCAGCCGCCGGCATCGAGCGGTTTCTTCAGCGCTCGCTCGCAGTCGCGCACGGCCAGCTCCAGCGCGGCGGCCGCCGCGAGCGCCTGTCCGAAGGCGCCCGGCAGCGGCTCGGCCACGAGGCGGCCGAGCGCCTCTCGCGACTCGTCCTTCAGGTGACGCGACCAGACCTCGACCGCGCGGCGGCGAGCGAACTCGAAGACGTCATCGGAGGCGATCAGCTCGATCAGCCCTTGCCGATCGCGGCCGGAGAGCGCGAGGGCTGCCAGTCGCTCCGCGGTCCCGTCGGCCTCCAGGCGCACCTCGAGCGCTTCCAGCGACGAGGCCGCCATTTCGGAGTGTCTTTCGAGCAGGTAGCCGACCAACTCGCGCGCGGCCGGCAAATGGGCTGCAAGACCCGGATGCTCCAGCGACTCCTCCAGAACGGCATCGGCCAGTCCAACCTGTTCCAGCCAGCGGGCCGTGAAGACGGCCTCGACGAATCGCTCTTCCCCCAGCTCCCGCAACAGCGGCAGCAGATCGGGGAACGCGCCTTCCACGACGGACACGAGCCCCTCCCCCTTCCCCGCCCGGCCCGACTGCACCCGCACCAGGCCGCCCGCGGGCACTTCTCCCAGCCAGCGCCCGATAACGATCATCAAGTCGGCCGGCTCGAAGCTGCGATCCACCAGCGCCTCCACCAGCTCGTCGAGGTCGCGCTCTACGACGACCAGCCGCCCGGCCAGCGCCTCGCGCAGGAGCCGCCCGGTGCCCGAGTCGAGCATCTCCTCCAGTCTTCCGGCCACGTCGCTCGCCACCGGCTCCAGCGCCAGGAACCGCTCCAGCTCCGCGGCCTGCTCGGAGCGCCGCGCCTCCCTGAGGCCCACGGCGGCGGCCGTGATCGCCTCGCGCATCCGGCCCGTCAAGAGCGTTCGGAGGCTGTCGGCGACGCCGGCCTCCAGCGCGGCCAGCAGCGCCGACGGCTCCGGCAGCTCGAGCTGCTCCGCCAGCGTTAGCCCGCAGCGGCAGATCGGCGCCATCTTGAGCGCCACGGGGTCGAAAGCCGTGCACATCCTCCCGAGCACCTGCCCCAGGGTGCGCTGCAAGCGCGGGAACTCGTCGCAGACTCCTTCTCCAAGCCCCGTGGAGAGCCGCGAAAGCAGCGCATACTCGCGGCCGGACTTGAGGCGCCGGAACGGCTCGAAACGCGAGGCGCCGTGCTGGCGTTCGTGATGCGCCGCGTAGAGCGGGCCGTAGGC
>JACQFU010000455.1 GCA_016199905.1 Candidatus Wallbacteria bacterium | reverse complement strand
TGGTGACCGCACTTCTTGGTGCCCGGGCGCTGATCTTCGATGTGATAGCCCGGGACGCCCGCCTCGACGAAACGCCGCACGAGGTTGCGAACGTGGGCATCGCCACCGTGGCCGGTATCCGCGTCGGCGATGATGAACGGCCGGAAGTCGTGCGCCGGGGTCGACTGGCGCTCCTTCTCGCTCATCCGGGAACGAAGGAACTGCTGGTTGCGGTCCGCCGTGAGCCGGGCTCGTACCAGGTGCGCCGCCTCGTCGGGCACCTGGCTGAGGGGATAGCTCGCCAGGTCGGGCCCCGGGTCCTCGTGAGTGGACCCGCGCGCGGAGGTCGCCCATCCGCCGAGATAGATACCCTCGATCCCCATTCGCCTCATCGTCACGGCCTGCCCGGGTGAGTACGGGCCGAAGGTGGTGACGCTTTTCCGGGCGGCGAACAGCTCGCGCAACCGCTGGTAGAAAGCCTCCGCGGCGGCGCGCGCGACCGTGTAGTCGCATCGGATGGTGCCGCGTTGCTCCACCACTTGCCGCGCCGTGTAGAGGCGGGTGATGCCCGCGAAACGCGGGCTGTCGAACCAGAGCCGCGTGTCCTGCACTTCTTGATCGAAGGTGCTCATGGATTCTCCTCTTGCAATTCGCTCATTCGAAGTCGAGGTTCTGGGTCAGCCGGCGGCCGTCGGCGGCGAAGGCAGCCGCGTATCGCGCGATGCGTCCCTTCGCCTCCGGCACTTCATGGATGTTCAAGTTCAGGTTGAGCAGGTCGACGTACCAGGGCAATTTCACCTGCTGCGCGAGGTAGGTGTCGACGATCTCGCGGGCGATCGGAAGCGTCGTCTGCTTGGAGTCGTCGTGCACGTCGCGGTTGTCGGCCCGGAGGAGTTTTTCGAACTCCTCGGCGATCAGGCGCCGGGCCAGTTCCAGCGTGAAGGGGGCCCCTTCGGGGACGCCCGCGGCATCGTCGGCGGCGGTGAGGCGAGCGCCCTTGTGGACCCATTCCCAGAGGATGCTGAGCCGGATCTCGCCGGTGGCCATATCCTCCATCAGGTAGAGCACGTCGTCGTTGCCGAAGAAGTCGGCAGGTTTGAGCGCGGCGGCCTGGAAGCCGCGGCCGAACGCGTTGCCGTATTGAAGCGCGACGCTGATGAGGTCGCGCGCCCCACGGACGGTGCGGGGCGCCTGCTCGAGCAGGAACAGCGCGTCCTCGTCGGGCTTTTCGTAGCCCAGCCTCGGAAACGGCCTTCCGAGCTGATTGGCCTCGCCTGCCATTTCCCAGACCGGCCGTACGATATGCACCATCTTCCAGTGAGCGACCCACTTGCCGCTGGCGCCCTCGCGTTGCTCGCGCTCGGCCCCTGCGACGGCCCTCCTCATCCCCGCCTGCACGCCGGCGGCCGACCCCACGGGGATGTTGGGCTCCATCCCGCCTTGCCAAAGAGCGAAACGACCTTTCGAGTCCGGTGTGTTGACCGCCCGCCGCACCCGGTCCTCGTAAACGCGCATGTAGCCGTACGTCATCGCGATGGCGTCGATGTTGGGGTTGACGAAGGCCGGGTCCCACGCGGCGGCGTCGGAGACGCTGTTGATGTAGTCCCAGCGGCCGGTGTTGAACCCGACGAAGTGCGCGCCCAGGGCGGCGCGGATCTCCATGAGCTGAAAGCAGGCCTCGACTTGCTCCACCAGCACGTAGACCTTGATCGCGCCGGGTTGCAGTCCCAGCTGCCGCTCGAGGGCGTCCAGGATGTCGCTCCAGAGCGCGGCCTCCTCGGCGGTCTGGATCTTTGGCAGGTAGAGCACCAGGCTGCGGCCTTGGCGGCCGAGCGGCTCGTGATTGTTGGAGATGTAGAGGGCCGTGTCGACCAGAGACGCTCCGAGGCCCTCGCCGCCGGATAGCCGGATGTGGCGATCGTCCAGGTGGAGGCCTCGAGGCCGGAAGAGCCTCGTGGTGAACTCGAGCTGGCGTTTCCAGTCCTCGACGATGGGCCGGCCCAGCAAGCCCCTGGACCACGCATTCATCTCGGCGGCCACCTGCTCGGCCGTGTCGAGGAACGTCGGGTCGAAGGCGAGAGCGAGCCGAAGATTGCGCTGGTTGTCGAGCGACATCGAGTCGACCTGGCCCAGGGCGTCCTCGCCGTCGAACATCCAGCCGTCGGCACCGGAGAGCAAGGCGTAAGCGACGTTGCGGATGCTCTCCTGCAGTGAGGATCGGGGGCGCGAAGCCGGCCCGGTTCCCTGGATCCACTGGCGCTGGAGGTCGCCGGGGATCTCGCTGCCCTCGAAGCGCCCCTCCCGGGCGTCGGCGACCCTGAGCTTCGAGCCGGCGATGGCGGCGCTGGCGTCGAGGAACCCGATCCGCTGGCGATTTCGGAAACGGTCGAGGCGTCGCGCGATCCGCGCGCGCATCAAGTCCAGCCGGGCCGACTCGAAGGGCGCAAGCGCCGCGAGCGCTTCGAGCGCCTTGGGAGTCAGCACGTCCCGATAGCTGTCGATAAATCCGCCGCGAATCTCGAGGGGCCCAACCGTGTCCATTTCGTGCCTCCGGTATCCAGCCGCCCAGGCGAGTGTACTACGGTGTTCGGCGGGCGGGCCAAGCCCGAAAGAGACGCCGAAGAGCGAAACTTCCCCGACGAGCGGGCATAGAGAGAGACGACGGCCGGTGGCAGGCGCCGCCGGTTGCGCGGGTCGAAGGGAGCTCAGGATGCGGGCAATGCCGGTCGCAATGGTCCTCGGGATGGCTCTTCTTGCCGGATGGGCGTGCTCGCCGGCGCTGGCCGCCGGTTGTTGCGACGATCCGTCGAAGGCGGCTGCGAAGCCGGTCTTCGATCCGGTCGAGGGTCTGGCGTTCACCGATGGGCAAGACGGCGGCTCCGGCGGGCCGATCGTGTTCCTGGGCGACAGTCTCACTCAGGGGCCCGGGATTCAGCCCGCACAGGCCTACCCGGCCCTGATCCAGCAGAAGCTCCGAAAAGCCCACCTTCAGTTCAAGACCGTGAACGCGGGTGTAGGCGGCAATACCTCCGCGCAGGGGCTGGCGAGAGTGGACAGCGCGCTCAAGGGCAAGCCCTCCATCCTCGTGGTCAACTTCGGAACCAACGACGCCAACCTTCGAAGGGCGGGCGCTTCCAGCACAAGCGAGCAATTGAGGAGGAACATCGACGGGATCGTCGCCCGCGCCCAAGCCAGGAAGGTCCAGGTCGTGCTGGTCGCCACGCGGCTGCCGTCCTGGTACGGAAGCGATTTGGTCGACGGATTCGCCAGGGCGTTCCGGTCGGTCGCGATCGCGCGCCACGTTCCGCTGGCGCCGGGGCTGCTCGACGGGGTCTGGGGCCACCCGGATCTCTGGCTCGCCAACGGACATCCAAACGCAGCCGGCCACAGCGTGATGGCCGAAAACGTCTGGCGGGTCTTGCAGCCCGTGGCGCGGAAACTGGGCAGCAAGGGGCGCTGACGCCGGAGGGCGGACTAGCGGATACTCGGCAGCTGTTCGCCGGAGAGCAGCGACACGACACGCTCGCCGCCGGGTCGCGAAGCTCGTCGGGTTCGTCGCTGATGACGCGCGGTCATACCCCCTGGGTCGGCTCACCGCGACGCCTCGTCGTCACCACGATTCCCACGTTGGCCAGGCCGGCGGAGTAGGTGACAGACGGGCTCTGCCGGATCGTTCTCCAGGCGTCTGCCATCCCCGCCGACCACTCGATGTCGTCGAATACGAAAACCGCGTCCTCGGAAGCGTGCGCGAGCAACTGACGGAAGTAGGCCTGGGTGGCGGCCCCATCGTGATGCCCATCGACGAAGAAGAAGTCTATGGGTTCGCAACCTTCGAGCAGACGCGGCAGGGTCAGGGAGAACGGGCCCACGCGGAGCTCCGAAACCGTATCGAGACCGAGTCGGTCGAAGGTCTTTCGGGCAATCGTGGCGAAGGCCTGGGCCCCCTCCAGAGTCGTCAAGCGTCCGCCGCCATTGAGCTTCAGCGCAGCGCCCAGGTATGAGCCCGAAACTCCGACGCAGGTTCCCATCTCGAGGCACCACTTGGGGCGACAGCGGCGAACTACCTGAAACAGCAGGTACGCCCACGGCCGAGTCTTGCTGGCCAGCATCGAAAACTCACCCAGACGACCCGCCCTGGGTCTGCTCGCGAGCCCAGCGACCGACAGATCGGCAGTGGTCGCCTCGCCGCAACCAAAGTCGTCGAACTCCACAACTTCGTCGGATGCGTCGAGCGCGGCGCGGACGTCTTCGATGCGGTCGATCCAAGCTTGCTCATCGGGGGCCGGCTGGTAACGGCTGGCCGCACGCATGGCCTCGACGACAGAACGTCCCGAGCGCGTCGCCGGTTGTTCGGAAGCGGCCAAGGCGCGCTCGATCGCCGCCCGAAGCTGTCGGAGTTGCTTCAGCGCCCGCAACTTTGCGACGAGCCACGCGGGGAGCAGGAGCTTCATGAGTTTTCTCATCGGTCTCCTCTCACAGTGGCCGGGGCTCCCCGCCGAGCCGGCGGACGAGCTCGGCAATCACGGCAGCCTGGTTCGCGTACTCGAACACTCGCGCGCGCTCCCGAGCGCCCTGCGCCCGCCGGAGCTCGTCCTCGTAGTCTCTATCGAGTTCCTCCAGGGCGGACGCAATGGCGACAGCGCTGCCTATCGGCGCCGTCTTGCCTGCTTGAAGCGAACGCAGGAAGGCAGGTGTGGCCCCTTCGTCGGCCAAACACAGAATGGGTTTGCCGCACGCCAGGTACTCGTACACCTTTCCGGGGATCGCGGTGTCCCCGCCCTCTTGGTTGCTCTGGATCGCCAGGCAAACGTCCGTCTCTTCCAGGAGCAATCGGGGGACCTCGTCAACCGGGTAGAAGGGGCCGAACTCTACCTGATCGGTCAGGCCCATCTCCTGGACCCGCGCCTCGTTGGCGGACTCCAGGCTGCCGTTGAACACGATTCGAAGGCGTCGACCCCAGCGGGAGTCTCGCTCGCGCAGTAGATGCAGGGCTTCGAAAAGACCCCGTGGAGACCTGTTCGTGCTCAGGCTCCCCAGGTGCCGCACGACCAGGCGATCCCTGCCCGGCGATCGGGAAGGGCCGGGTCGATCGAAGGCTTCCGCGCAGTAGCCGTTGGGCACGAGCAGGAACCGGTCTCCCGGCAGGTCCGAGTAGCGGGCACGAAGCCGGTCCAGACTCGGTTGAGTCGCCGTCAGGACGGCAGAGGCCCGGCGCACGCATGCCGCTTCTAGACGAGGATTCAAGATGTGGCTCAGAAGCCCCCTTCCGGAGTCGAACAGAGGGTTGTCGACCCAGTCGTCGCGGAAGTCGAGGATCAATGGCCGCCCCCAGAGTCGACTCGCCAGCAGTCCGAGAAGGTGAGCGGAGAACGGCGGGCCGGTTGCCAGAATGCAACAGCACTTTTGCGCCTCGGGCCACCGCTTCAGCTCCAGCAGAGCTGGCGGGAGCCACGTCACAAAACGATCCGGCTGAATCAACGCGCGTCCCAAGGAACGCAAGGCGAAGCCGCCGCGCTGCCCGCGAGCGTTGCTGCCGGAGCCCAGCGGCGAATCACGCCGGGGCCAGTGCAACCAAACCGGCGTGCGCCGGATCTCGACGCCCACTCCAAGTTGGTCCAGAAGACCAGGCTCGCAAACCAGCTCGGCATAGTGCCTCTCGTCCACGGTCAGGACGTGCGGCAGGACGCCACGGCCCGGCAATCGGCGAACGAGGTTGTGCATCCTCCGGGTGTACCCGCCTGCCAACGGAGTGAAGTAGAAAGAAATGACGAGCAACCCGCATGCGTCGGTCGGGGCTTCGTTCACGCTCCTGCTCCCGGCGCGCGGCGCTGCCGATACGCGCGCCGAACCTGCGCTGCGCAATGATTGGGCCCCCCACCTTTCCAGGCCATGATTGCGGTTATGCTATCAGAGTTACGTAACATCCGGTGCGAGCTTGAGCTACAGTGGCGCCCACGTGAGGCAACTGAAAGCGACGGGGACGAAACTCCTCGGCGTGGCCCGGGAGCTGTTCTCGCTTCCACCCGGGCGGGCCTTTGCCAACCTGCGGAGTCGAGCGAAGAACGCCTGGTGCAGGAGCAGCGAGCGGCTCGTGCTGGCGCTGGCGAGCGATCCCCTGGACCTGGCGCAGCCACTACCCACCGGGTTCCTCGACAGCTTTCTCGCGCGCCCCCCGCTGCTCCCGGGAGCGCGCGACTTCGAGGCGCTTCGCCATCGCCTTTCCCAACGCTACTCGGCCGCCGTCGAGGAGCTCGTATTGGATGCCGAGTGCATCTGCAGGCGAGAGTTCGAGCTGCTGGGCTCGGGGGCCGCCAGGTTCTCGAGTGAGGCGGGCTCGATCGACTGGCAGCTCGATCCGGTCTCCGGCTTCCGCTGGCCCCCCGGAGCCTACTGGCGGGATGCCCTCGAGACCACCGGACCCGGCGCCGACGTCAAGCTTCCCTGGGAACTCTCGCGCTTCCAGCATCTGCCGCGACTTGGCTTGGCCTTCCGCCTGACCGGTCGCAAAGAGTTTGCCCGCGAGGCCGCCGTGCAGCTCTCCGACTGGATGGAGCAGAATACTCCATTGTTAGGGATCGACTGGGCGTGCGCG
The DNA here is from genome assembly GCA_016199905.1 of Candidatus Wallbacteria bacterium. Lineage (GTDB taxonomy): Bacteria > Muiribacteriota > UBA6191 > JACPRK01 > JACPRK01 > JACPRK01. Next base: position 1,370 of record JACQFU010000455.1, on the reverse strand, counting down.
ATGGAGGTCGCCATCAGGGCCGTCAACTGGCTGGTGGCGTTCGACTACTTTCGAGGCAGTGACCCGTTCGACCGGCCGCTGCTGGAGCGCGCCCTGCGAAACCTGCGGGCCCACGGTCGCTACGTCCTGAGACACCTCGAATGGACACCGGCGCTAAGGTCCAACCACTACCTGGCAAACCTGGTCGGTCTGTTCGTCTTGGGCCATGGCTTGGAGGGTGTCCCGGAGGCATGCAGTTGGGCCGAGACGGCGCGCCGGGAGTTGGAGCGGACGATCGCGGAACAGGTCTACTCCGACGGTCTGTTCTTCGAGGGTTCGATTCCCTACCATCGCCTGGCCACCGAGCTGTACGCCTTGCCGTTGCTGATTGCCAAGAATCTGAATCGTCCGCTATCCGTGGCATATGCGGCCCGATTGCGCTCGATGTTCGAAGCGGTCCGAGGGTACCTCAAACCGGATGGCTCGGCGCCCCAGGTTGGCGACAACGACAGTGGCCGGTTGCTTCGGTTCTTTCCCCGCCCTTGCCTGCAGCACGCCTACCTGGCGGACCTGGGAACCGCGCTGTTGGGGCCTACCGGACCGGATCCCGTCGGACCAAGGCTCGATCCTGAAGTCGCCGGATGGGTAGGCCTAGGGGAGGCCGAACCCGCGACGTCGCAGGTAGCCGCAGCCCGCTCGCGGGCGTTCGAGGAGTTTGGCCTCTACGTCTGGCACGCAGGGCACGCTTACGTTGCCATATCGTGCGGCCCCGTCGGACAGAACGGAATCGGGGGACACGGCCATAACGACAAGCTGTCTTTCGAGCTGTCGCTGGGCGCTCGCCACCTCGTGGTCGACCCTGGGAGTTTCGGTTACACTCGCGATCGCGCGGCGAGAGATCTCTTCCGCTCCACGGCTTGCCACAACACGCTTCAGGTCGACGGCGAAGAACAGAACCGCATCCTTCCCGACGCCACCTTTCAGTTGCCGGATGACACGCAGGCTCGCTGCACGTTCTGGCGAGCGTCGGAGGACGAGTTCGAGTTCCATGGTCTCCACAGGGGCTACCGGCGGCTCGAAATGCCGGCGGCTCACGAGCGCCGGATTCGCGGTTGGGGATCGCCCTTCAAGCTGGAGATCGTCGATTCGGTGGACACGGCTGGGGACCGGCCCCCGCTGATTCGCGCGCTGGACTGGGCGTTTCACCTGGCTCCGGGCGTGACGGCCCGGGCCTCGGCAACCGAAGCGCTGCTGCTGGCCGGCAAGGAGAGGCTGTGCTTGCGAGAGACCGAGACAGGCTTGCAGCCGCTGATCGAGGCATACGGCTACTCGCCCTCCTACGGTGTGCAGGTGGAAGCCGCGGTCGTTCGATTCAAGACCCAATCCATGCT
>JACQFU010000454.1 GCA_016199905.1 Candidatus Wallbacteria bacterium | reverse complement strand
TCACGCCGAAGGCCGCTGCCGCAACGGGCCGAGTCGCGATCGGCGCCGGGGCCTCGGGATTCGACGGGTTCGCCACCGTGAGCGACCCGGCGTTGACCGCGACGACCAGTTTCGTATTGGAGACTCCGGCCATCCTTTCAGTCGTTTCAGTGACCGCGTTGCCCTTCACGGTCTCGCGAGGCCAGACGGTGCCGGTGACGGTGAGCGTGGCCAACGTGGGTCAGGCGACGGCCATCGTGGCGGCCGTCTATCCAACCTTCTTCTCCGGTACGGCCAGCCGCTCCGGCGACTACACCACGAATCCCGCACCCGTGTTCGCTTCGGACAATCCGGACAGGATCGCGGGCGGACAGCGCGGAACCTATCGCTTCTTGGTCGACGTGGGGCGGGCGGCCACGGTGGGACAGGTCACGCTTCACGCGACGGCGGCAGGATTCGACGCCGACTCCGGTGTGGCGGTTGCGACGGACACGCGGGCGGACACTCCGGACTCCTGGACCGTGCAGACTCCGGCCACGCTTGCCCTGCTCGCGGTCGCCGGTCCCGGAACGCGGATCTCGTCGGGCCGATCGGCCGGTGTAACGTTGACATTGAGAAACGCGGGACAGGCCGCGATGAACCTGACGACGGTCGTCTTTTCGTTCACGGGCGCCGGGAGCGTCGACCGGACGCTGGAGTACGCCGTGGTGCCGCGGGCCCGCAATGCCGCGCAGGTCGCCGGCGGATCGAGCACAGCGCTGTCGTTCGACATCACGCCGTCCGCCGCGGCGACCGTCGGCCAGATTACGCTCGCGGCGACCATTCAGGGCACCGACTCCAACTCGGGTACTCCGTTTACGACCTCGGGCAGCGGGTCGGTCCCGAGCTTTACGCTCGAACGGCCCGCTGGACTGTCGTTGGTTGCGATCGCGGCCGCGAGCTCCAGAGTCTCCCGGGGGCAGACGGTGGGCGTCACGGTGACGCTCCAGAACACAGGTGGCGCCGCAGCGGCCGCGACCACCGCGACGCTCTCGTTTGCGACCGCGGGAGGGGACGCGGGGGCCGACTACCGCGTCACGCCTGCCGCCGGCAACCCGACGGTCATCGATGGGAATTCGTTTGCGCAGCTCGGCTTCCGTGTGGCTGTCGCGACAGGTGCGAGTACGGGCGTCGTGACGGTCACGGCTCAGGCCTCGGGCCGCGACGCCAACTCCGGGGAGCGTCTCTCGGCTGCGGCTGCCGGCGTCACCACGGCCTGGACCGTGGAGCGGCCCGCCGCGCTGGCGGTCGCCGGGTTGACGGCTTCGCCTGCAACCGTGCAGCGAGGGACCTCGCTGTCCTTGACCCTCACGGTGCGCAACGCGGGCGACGCGCCGCTCGTACCCGGCGCGGCGACCTTCACCTTCAACGGACCCAGCGACGTCAATCGCTCTTCCGAGTACACCGTGACGCCCAGCTCGCTGAACCCGGCATCGATCCCGGGTGGAGCCAGCCGCGACTTGCGGTTCACGGCAGTCAGCTCCGCCCGCGCGACCACAGGGACCCTTACGGTCGCGGCCTCGATCGACGGCAAGGACGCAAACTCCCTGGCCCGCCTCTCGGCGGCGACCACGGTTTCCCAGCGTCCTTCGTTCCGTCTCGGCTTCCTGACCGCTCTCATCACGCGGCCAGCCGTCTCGGATCTTCTCTTCGACGACGAGCCTGTGACTTGCGTCGCGGACGTTCGCGAGGACACCGGAGCGCGAGTCTCCGACTCGGCAATCTCCTGGACAGCGGACGGTTTCCGCATCGGCACAGGGGCCTCGATCGTGGCTCCTCTGGCAGCCGGAAGCCACTCGCTGGAGCTCTCGGCCACGACGGCCAGCGGGCTTACCAGCGGCGCGCGCAGCCTCATTCAGGTGCTGGGCCCGCAACCGGCCGTGTCGTTGCTCATAGTCGGCGGGACCGTCCGCACGTCTGGCGGCACCGCGCTCGGCGCGGGAATCTCGGTGACAGTTCGAAACCTGACGAAGGGTCTCACGGTCCCCACCTTCACTGCCCAGGGCGGCATCTACACGGCAGTCTTCAGCTCCGGGGACGGAGCCGTGGCATCCATGGGAGACGCCCTATCCGTGTCGGTGCGCGACGCCGCAGGATTGCCGCGGACCGTCACTCCCGCAGCCGCGACGGTGATGTCGCGCGATCTGCGGTCCGCCCGCAAGCCCCTGGACCTGGCGCTCACGGATTTGCTCGAGATTCGAGTGAAACTCGACGCCGGTCTGAACCTCGTGTCGTTCCCCGCGCAGCCGCTCACGAGCAGCGGCACGTACGATACGGGCACGCTTTTGCGCGACACGGGCGCCACCTTCGTTGCGCGCGTCCCCGCCTCGGGGATCCCCTCGGTCGACCACCTCATATTGCAGGATGCGAGCGGACTCGTCTCTTCCGGCATCATTGAAGCTTCCCAGGCCTACTTGCTGTCCGTGCCCGCGGCCCGCACGGTGGCGCTGAAAGGGGCGGCGTGGCCCGCCGGTTCGCGCAGCCGATTGCTGGTGCGTGGGCGCAACCTGGTGGGCCTTCCCGCAGGCGTGCCGATCGGCGCCAGCAGCCAGACTCTGGGCGACACAGTCTCTTCGGACACGGTGACGCGCACGCGTCCGGGCGCCAGCGGCACGGGCGAGTTCGAGACGTGGGTGCGCGGAGGCGCTACCTTCCCGCTGAGCTCCGGAAAGGGCTACATCGTGGTGCCGCGCCATCCGGGCGTGACGGTGCAGCTGCCGGGGGCGCCCTGAGGTCACTCCCCGATGTTGAGGCCCAGCTTCCGTGCGGCCTCCAGCTCCTTCTTGGCGTCGGCCTCCAACCCCTTGCGGGAGAAGGCCAGCCACAGGTCCTTGTGGGCGTACGGGTCGTCGGGACGCAGTTCCACGACCTTCTTGAAGGCACCGATCGCTTCGTCGTATCGCCCGGCGCGGCCGAGGAGCACGCCGAGGTTGTAGTGAGCGTTGGCGTAATCCGTTTTTAGCTCTATCGCTTTTCGGTAGAGGGCCATCGCCTCGACGGTTCGCCCCTTGCGTTCGTAGACCGTGCCAAGGTTGTTGTAGGCCAGGGGATACTTGGGATCGAGCTGGATGGCCCGCTGGTATTCCTTGATGGCGGCCTCGTCGTTGCCCTTGCGTTCGTAGGCGTGGCCGAGGTTGTTGTGGGTCGACGCGACGTGGTCCTCCTTGGCGATTGACTTGGTGTAAGCGCCGATGGCTTCGTCGACGCGGCCGTCCTGAAGGGCCTGGATGCCGTCGTTGGTGAGCTTTTCGACCTCCGGGTTTGCCCCCGCGGGTTTCGGAGGCGCGGGAGGGGGAGGCGCAGGCGCAGGCGGCGGGGACTTGGTTGGATGCTCCGACGGGTCCGTCGCCACGGGGGGCTTGGACGGCTCTTCGTCCGAGGAAGGCGAGCCGCGCATCATGACCTGCTGAACTCCGAAGAGCAACAGTACGAGGCCGATCGCGCCGATGCCGCCCAAGAATAGCGGCTTGGAGATCGGCAGCGGCCAGTCCCCCTGCGTCTTCATGTTCTGAGTCGTCCTGGCGCCGCGGGAGCCGGTGACCGTTCCGTGGCTGCCTTCTTGCCGGGGAGGGACCGGAGGAGTTTCCGCCTTCGCGGCCGGCTGGGACACTGTCTGGCGTGAGGGCCGCGACTGCGCCTTTGCCGGCTCGGGCTCCGAGGGGGGAGGGGTGACGGCGGGCCGCTGGCGCGTCACGCCGCCGGAGCGTTCCGGGGGCGGCGGTTCTGCGGCAGCAGCCGGCGGCTCGGCCGGCGTCGACGACGCGGTCCTGCGTCGCGGAGGCTCGACGGGCGCCTCGACCTCCTCGGCTTCCGGGCTGGCTTCGGCGCTGGCGAACGCCTCCTCGGAAGAGGGACCCTCGCCCTTGAGCTCCTTGATAACGCGCTGGTGCTCTTCCGGAGTAATCCAGAGGACCTTTGCCAGGATCTTGAGGTAGGTTTTTTCTTTGCCCGAGATCTTGGCGTCGGCAAAGGCCAACTCCATCACACGGCGGTAGACCACGACGGGGTCCAACTCACCGCCCGGAGCAATCTCGCCCGCCTTGTACTTCTCTTTGAGCCGGACTTTGACTGCCTTGTAGTCCTTGTCCGTGAGCTTGAATGCCTTCAGCAAGTACTGAACGACCCGCCCCTCATCGTCGGAGGGTTTGCCGTCGCGATAGGCTTCCTCCAGGGCGATCTGGAGAATTCCCCTGCGAGAGAGTTCTTGTCCCGGAGTGTAAAAGTCGGAGCCCATCGGTTGTGTCCGGTCAGTCGCGTTCACTATATAGCCGACGGGCTCTGGCTGTCAGCCGTCCGGCAGGTGGTCGCGGGGGCATGTAGTATCCTTGAATCCTGGATGCCGAAATGACCACTGGAAGCGCACAACGGATTCTCGCCCTGGCCGCGTCGCTGGCGCTGCTGGCCTGGGGCTGCGGCGAAAAAAAGGAAGCCCCCGAGGCCGGGGAGCCCGTTCGGGAAGCGGCTTCCGCGGGAACCAGCCCGGCGACGGAAGTCGAAAGCGCCGGTCCCAGCCGGCCGGCCAGCGCCGCGGCGGAAACCGACACCATGGGCGATCAGCGCAAGCTCAAAGAACTGCGCGACCTGTGGGAAGCCAAGCAGTTTGCCTACATCATTCCGATGGCAGAGGGGCTGGCGGGGCGCCCGAACCTGGACCCGTTGACCCGGCTGGAGGTTTGCTGGCTGCTGGCCCAGGCGTACGCAGGGGCTGGCGAGGCTCAAAAAGCAGCGGAGGCCTCCAAGCGATACGACAAGCTCAAAGAGGAGTTCCTCAAGAGCGACACCGGGAAGTCGGAGGCAGGCACCAGGGGAGCGGTGCAGCGGTTGGTCGGGGACGTGCGAAAGAAGCGCCAGGAGAACCTGGCACCCGAGGACCGGCACCGGCAGAACGAACAGCTCCGAGAGAAACTCGACGGTGCACCGGCGGGCACGGTCGTCGAGGTGGAAGCCGAGACGGGTGGCAAGATCTACTGTTCCCGGGACGCGGACGCGCTGGTTCAGCGGCTCTCGGGCACCAAGCTGAGGGGACAGGATCCCGTGATCAGCCACGACACGGAGTTCGACTACTACTTCGCGATCGAAGAGGACCAGGCCGCGCCTTCGCCGGAGCCTCCCGCAGGCGGGGGCGGCCGGTAACATGCCGCGATTGGCGGCGGTAGTAACGGGTGTGACGCCTCAGCGCGACCGACGCGGCATCATCCTCTACTATGCGATGGGCCTGCTGGTCGTGCTCGGCATTCTGGCGGGGATGCTCTACGTGCTGGGGGTTCGCGAGGTCGACCAGTCGATCTACGTGTATCACTCGGAGGTGATCACGCACCTGGCCGAGGCGGCGACGGAGGAGATTTTCCTCAACGTCGTGCAGCAGTTGAACGTGCGCTCGGCCGGGAACCGCATCTACGATCAGGTCCGGCAGTCGAGCGCGGCGGCCATCGAGATCGACAAGGACTATCTCAAGAAGATCAGCATCAACTCGCGCAAGGCCGCGCTGGAGGACTACGGCATCCCGGAC
>JACQFU010000486.1 GCA_016199905.1 Candidatus Wallbacteria bacterium | reverse complement strand
TGAGTAGAGGAGCCGCCTCCGGGGCTCCAAGGTCCGGGCCGCCGCCCTTCTTGGGCTCTCATTCTCAGTGCGGCACGTTCGCCGTCGCACTCCCGGTTGAGCTAGCATGCCTTCGGCCATTCGGAGCGTCTGAAGGACCGTCACTGGCGGGCAATCTGCAAGCTCTTCTTCCGTGGCGGATTCGCTCGGCCCACAGACTTGGAGGAAACCTACGGCCGGTTTCCTTGGTAGAGGAGACAGTCGGCCTCGTCGAATTCGCGCCGTCGCGCGCCCGAGGTCTCTGGAGGGTCCCGATGAATCGCCTGGTACAACTGCTCGTCGCCGTCGCGTTGCTGATCCCCTTGCGGGCCCTGGCCGAGGACTCTCTCTTGGACAACTTCGCGACCACGGGCCGGCTCGAGACCACCGAGGTTGCGTGCCTGTGGGACCTACTCTCCGCCGACCCGGCCCTCTACGCAGGGATCTTCGAGCATGCGGAAACGCCGCGCATGGAGGACTTCAGGGGCCAGAAATTCAACGGCGTGATCCTCCTTGTGCAGAAGTGGGATTTCGGCAAGATCCTCTTCACACAGTACACGGGCCACAACGCCGATCTCGTCACGGGCAAGCTCTACGCGCGCCCCCTGACCTTCCGCAAGCGCTTCCACGAGACGGACAACGCCCAGGGCTAGAGCGGCATCAACTTCTGGCCCGTGCGCGGCACGGAGGCCATGCCCATGAAGGCCTATCTGGCGCGAGGCATTCTCGAGGACGAACGCCAGTCGCTCTGGAACATGCTCGAGGAGAAGGTGCTCGAGGCCCGCTACGGCGTCCTGATCGTCAGAGGGAGTTCGCGCACCTTCCGCTGGTATACCGATGACGAGGAGACCCCCGGGCCGCTCCCCGGGCCGGTCTTCGGTGCGCTCCGCGCAAAGTGGGGCGATCCCTACGCCATCAGGCTTGCCAAGGGCCGCGACTACGTCCTCGTCGGGCGCACCGCGGAGCGGAGCGAGTCGTCGATCGGCGGGCCCGGGTTCTATACGGTCACCCTGCGGTTCAAGATCCTTCCACATCCGAAACCGTCCGCTCCGGCCGTCCGCGGCAAGCCGGTGGAGCGGGACATCACCTTCGAAGAAGATCTCAATCGGACGGACCGTTGAGGATCTCCTCGATGCTCGCCGTGGCGCCCTGACCCGGCCGCTTTCCTGGCCAGAAACAGATGGGCCGCGCCGAGCGCGACCGTCGGAGGATGCCCCAGAAGCCACTCGCTGTTCAGTACCGGTAGGTGACGGAGGCTGCCAGTTGCTCGCCGGCTTGCAAGGCGTCGTCAACACGCGCCACGGCGACCAGGATCTGCAGATTGTCGTCGTCGCCCGGGATCAGGCGAGCGAAGATGGAACGGTTCGTGTCGGTGCCGGGCTGGTCGGTCAACACCACGCCCAGCGTCAAGTGCTCGTTGAGAACGAGCGCGGCAGTTCCGAAGGGAAGCGCCTCGCGCTCCGCCGCGGTGCCGGCGATTCCGAAGATGGCCGCCTCGGAGCTCCGCAAGCCGCCGTTGAGGAGAAGGGCCTGCTTGCTCTTGGATCCGAGGGAGAAGACGCGCGTGGCGACGCCGTAGAAGTCCGTGGTTCCCAGGTTCCGGCTGCCGGACCAGCGACGGATTGCGCCGACGCTGATGGCCGGCGTGTCCCCTTCGGCCGCGACGATGTTCCACTTGAAGGAGGCCACATCGAGGTCGGTGCTGATGACCGGAGTGGGGCCGTCGAGGAAGTAGCGCGAGAAGCCGGCCTCCATGTTGGCGTTGAATCCCACGGCCACGCTCGCGGCGTTGACATTGCCGACGACGGGCCCCGCATCAATGGAGTGATGGGCCACGGACAGCTTGCCGATTTCCCCTTCCTTTGAGGGACTCACGAGTGCCCAGGGATTCAACCAGCCACCCGTGGCGGCGTCCAGCGAAATGGGCTGCGCGCCCAGCGGCGCTGTCAGAAACGGCAGGGTCGTTGCGGCCACGAGGGCGGCCATCAGGCTCCGTTGAATGCAGTTGCCTCTCACGTTCTTTCCTCCTTCGACGGTTCTCGAGCGCGCCCCGTATCGGTCACCGCCGGTGGACGCCGGAAGTCGGCGGGACTCGGCTGGTCCGTCAGCAATTCGAGAGCCACACGGGCAATGCAGGCCGGCAGCGGGAACTCGCCGGTCCGAGACGGGGGCAACAGGCTGGGTGGGAAGGAATTGTCGCGGGCGAGGGATGGCGTCCGTGCACAGTGGCCATCCGGCATTGAACCCGAAGCCGCCGCCAGGCCTTCTGACCGGCGAATGGCGCTCGGACTAACCTGGTTCCCGCAGGCGAAGGCGTTCTTCTTGGTCGGCCGCGAACAGCTCGACGGCAGCCGCTCGGAGCGGCTGAGAAAGCTCGCCCGCAATGTCGGCGCGGAGCAGCGCGTTCTCATCGCCCATCATGGCACTGGAGAGTCTGGAGAGGAGCTGCCAGGAAGCGAAGGCATGCGGGCTATGAGGTGCCGGCGACGCTTCTGCCCTGAGCTTCTCCAGCAGTGGTCCGCGGTTCGCCGCGAGCAGCAACTCGGCGAGCTTCGCCCGATACTCGAGGGCTGTTTCGTCGATGCCCGGGAAGTCGGCGAGATCGGCAACGTGCTGGGCCTCATGCACCAGGAAGAGTCGAAAGCGCTCGGGGTCGGTCGCATCGTAGTTCTGCCGGACTCTCCAGAAACGCCTGGTCGCCCCCGGCTCCGACGACGCCCATCCGCCACTGTACTTTTCTCCGAAGGTGACGAAGTGAAACCAACCAAGCTCCACGAAG
>JACQFU010000485.1 GCA_016199905.1 Candidatus Wallbacteria bacterium | reverse complement strand
TTTGTTCATGAGGCTTTTCCCGAGTCTCTGTGCCTCTGTGAACTCTGTGATAAGAGTCTTTTTCCCATGATCCGGGGACGCTCCCTACTCCCCCTTGGCGGCGTCGATGAGGCGCGCGGGCTGCGCCACGCGAAGCTGATTGGAGACGTAGAGGCTCTGGGGAAATCGCTTCACGAGGGCGTCGCGGATGCGGGCAGCGCGTTCGACGTCTTTCGTCTCCATCGCAATGAGCCAGGCGTAGTGCAATGCGTCATCGGCCAGCACGGATTCCCCAATGTCGGTCGCCAGGGCGAGGAAGTGCTGCATGGCCCCGGACTTGTCGCCTGACATGTAGAGCCCGGCCGCTTCCCGATAGGCCACTCGAGCGCTGCTCTCGTTGTCCACACCCAACAACTGAGGGACCGTGACGAGGCGATAGCCCCGCTGGCGCACGCCGTCGATGATCCGCTTCACCGCCATCGTGGTGCCCGGCACCCGCTCGTGGAAGAGCGCAATGCCCCCCCTCAGATAGCTGCTGCTCAACACGCGGCGCGTCGTGGTCGCCGCGTCATGCGTCTTCCAGTCGAGCGTGTCGATGGTCCAGAAGATGTCATAGAAGCCGTTCTTCGCCAGGATGGAATTGACGCGCTCCGACCGCACGCCGTCGCCGTAGGGGCAACGGAACAGGATCAGCGGGTCTTCCGAGCCCAGCGAGTAGAGGATCTGGCTCTCCCCGGTCTCGACTTCGTCGACGATCTCGTCGTCGGCCAGGTGGGCGAGGCCCTTGAGGCGCGCGTGCGAGCGCGTGTGATTGCCAAGCGCGTGCCCCTCGGCGAAGATCCGCTTCACAAGCGCCGGATAGCTCATCGCGCACTCGCCGATGCAGAAGAAGGTGGCGCGCACGTTCTCGCGCTTCAACAGGTCCAGCAGGGCCGCCGTCCCGTTGCGATGGCCGTCGCCGGCGCAAGGGCCGTCGTCGAAGGTGAGCGCCACCTCGCGGCTGTTGGGGTCGCCACGCACCACGACCGTAGCGCCGCCGATCTCACGCTTCACCAGGGGACGCTCGTCGCCGCCCAGCAGGGCGCGCCACTTCAGCTCGCTCTCGGCGGCCGTGGCCGAGACCGTGGTGCTGATGCGGTAGAGGAACCCATATCCCTTTTCCATGAAAGCGACCAGCTCCGGTTCCAGGTCGAGTCGATCTTCGGGCACCAGCCCCGCCAGCTCCGAGAGGCGAGCCGCCAGGTCGTCGGCCTCGCCCTGCAGCGCGCGTCCCCGGGTGGCGACTCGTTCCTGAAGCTCGGTCACCGAGTTGGCAAGCTCCAGGGCACGCCGCGGCAGGGCGTGCGCGGTCGCGTCGATTGCCGCCAGCTGCGCGAGCAGGAGCAGCACGGCCAGACGCTTCACGCCTGTCCTCCGGCCAGGATGCTGGCCCCAAGCGGCGTGTCCATCTTGGCGATTTCGTAGAGGGCGGGTTCACCGTGGCGCGCGAGGATCTGGGTGCCGATGATGCGCGCGTCGCCTTGGAGCGACACGCCCATCTTGCGCTCCAGAATCGCCCGCCGGTCGGCGTAAAGCCAGCGCGCCACCGCGCGGGCGCCGTCTAGCGCGACGTCTTGATAGCCCTCGCCCGGCATGACCACGAGCACGCCGGGCCCCAGCCGCAGGCCCGCCTCGTTGGCGTCGAACGGCTCGCAGACCACGGCCTTGCACTCGGGATATCGCTTCAAGAGTTCTCCGACGACGCGCTCGGTCGCCCAACGGATCAACGCCACCACGCCTCCCTTGGCCTTGCAGGCCTTGTTATAGCGTGCGGCCTCTATCAGCAACCGCTCCGAGGGAACGATCCGCTCGACTTGCCGGGCGAGGGTCTCCAGCTCGGGGCCCTGCGCCAGGCGCCGGTTTTCGAACCCGAGCCGGGAGAGCGCCAGGCTGGCCTGCTTGTGGGCGACGACGGCTGCCACCGACAGCCCGCCGAAGAACTCCTGGTGCCCCCATCGGGCCGTCGCGACGCGCGTGACGTGCTCTTCGGGCGAGGGGGCTTCGGAAGACATAGCGGAGTATTATACGCCCGCGACGGGCTGTGGAGCAACGCTGGGAGCGGCGCAGGGGAGCACGTCCCGCATGGGCCAGGGGAGTCGATGAGACGATTTGAGACTTGAGACCGAAGTCTGCAAATCTCCAATCTCCAATCTCCAATCCGGTATGCTGCCGGGCGTATGCGCGCGGTACGGCTAGGGCCCAATGAAGCCTCTCGCGTGGCGGCGGGTTATCCCGCGGTGCTGCGAGAGTGGCTGGGGGGGCGAGACCCGCACTGCCGGCCGGGGGAGCTGGCCACCGTGGTCGACGCTCGCGGTCAGTTCCTGGGCTCCGCGCTGGCGGAAGGCGACGAGCGGATCGCCTTTCGCATCTACTCTCGCAAGGAAGCGGAGCGCCTCGACGAAGCGTTCTTCGCCGCCGCAATTGTCCGAGCGCGGACATTGCGGAAGACCTTCATCGACCCGAAGGCGACCGACGCCTACCGGCTCGCCAATGCCGAAGCCGACGGCTTGCCCGGGGTGGGGATCGATTGCTATGGCCGTTATCTGGCCGTGCAGCTCTACTCATCCGGAATGGCCGCCCACTTGCCGGGGCTGGCAGGCGCGCTGCGCGGAGTCCTCCAGCCCGCCGGGATCTTCGTCGCCGACCGCTCGACCGGTCCCAAGGCCTCGCGCACCGAAGAGGCGTGCGGTAAACGACTCTGGGGCGAGCAGCCGCCCGGCGACTTCACGGTGCTCGAGGGCGGCGCCCGGTTCAAGATCGACCTGGCAGGCGGCTACAACACGGGCCTGTTTCTCGACAACCGCGAGAACCGGCTGGCGCTGCGGGCCCACGTGCGGGGGCGCCGGGTCCTCAACCTGTTTTGCTATACGGGGAGCATCTCGGTCCACTGCGCGCTCGCGGGCGCCGAGTCGGTGCACTCCGTCGACGTCAGCAAGGGCACTCTCGACTGGGCGCGGAAGAACTTCGAGCTCAACGGCATCGACGCGGGCGACCATCCGCTGGTGCAAGCCGACGCCTTGGAGTACCTCCGCAAGGGCAGCCACCGCGGGAGCGATTACGACGCGATCGTGCTCGACCCGCCAAGTTTTTCGACCAGCAAGAAGACCGTTTTCTCGACGGAAAAGGACTACCCCAGCCTGGTCTCGATGGCCGTGGAGGTGCTGGCTCCCGGCGGAGCGCTGGTGACCTGCTCGAACCATCGCAAGACGCCTCCCGAACGCTTCCTCACGGCCGTCGCCACGGCCGCGCGCCGCCAGGGACGCCCCCTGAAGCTGCTCGACTTTCGCGGCGCGGGACCCGACTTCCCGGTCGATCCCGCATACCCGGAGTCGGGGTACCTCAAGTTCGCGATCTGGGCCTCGTGACTTCCGATGAAAACCTTCCGCCTGTTATGGCATAGCATGGGAGGAACAGCGCAGGAGGTCGGAAGCATGCGGCAAAGACTCACCTGGTGGATAGCGGCCTTCGCGGCGCTCGCGATCGGGGCGATGCCGGCCGCTGCACAGGGCTTCGATCCGGTCGTGGGCTTGGGCTCCCCGGACAGCAAGAACCTCGTGGAGTCGACGACTTACACGGTGAAGCCCGGCGACACGCTCTACGGGATCGCGCTGCAGTTCTTCGGCGACGGCTTCCGGTGGCCCGACATCTTCAACGCCAACCGCGACCAGATCGAGAACCCCGACCTGATCTTCCCGGGCCAGGTCTTCAAGATCCCCCGCGGCCAGAAGAGAGACCTACCCGTCCAGGGTACATACACCGTCCACGCGGGCGACACGCTGGCGGGGATCTCCCAGAAGGTCTACGGCACGCCGGATCGTTGGCAAGAAATCTACGCCGCCAATGCCGACCGCATCCGGGACCCCTCGAACCTGGACGAAGGAACTCAGCTGCGCATACCCAAAGAAGGTACCCAATCCGGAACGGACGCCGGACGCGGCAAGTCGGACGCCGCCGGCAGGGCTCCCGGCCCCCGGCCCAACGTTCCGCCCAATCAGGAGCTGGAGGCGATCGCGCGCCAAGGCGGCGTCACCACCCGCAGCCCCGAGTTCAGCCGCTGGGCCAGCGAGGCCCTCGGAATTGCCGAGGGCTGGAACTTCCCGCAGGTGGCCGACAAGTACGGCGACACCGTCACGCGGGCCGACTTCCTGCGCGCGATCCTCTTCATCGAATCCCACGGCATCCAGAGCCGCCCCGGCGGCCAGGTGACTCGCAGCTACGCAGGTGCCATGGGCTTCATGCAACTGATGCCCGGCACGGCCGCCGGACTGCACGTCGATCCGCTCGATCCGCGCCAGAACCTGCTCGGCGGCACCCGATATCTGGGCGAGACGCTGCGCGGGCCCAACACGACCAACCCCGGAGACAGCCCGGTCGACAAGCTGATCAAGGCCGCCTGCGGCTACAACCGCGGTCCCTACGCCAGCGATCTGCACGACAAGACCTGGGACCAGTACGTCCGTACCTCCTCGGTCACCGAGAACGTCCAGTACGGTATTCTCACCAAGATGTGCCTGGGCCTGGAGCTCACGGGTTCGGAACGCGAGTGGATCATGCGCCACCGTGGCGTGAGCGACTCGGGCGTCGACTCGATGGCGGAGCAGTACTACCGAGGAGCGCATTCGCTGTTTTGAAAAGGCCCCAAACCCGAGACGGTCTTCTTCTGGCCTTCGCGCTCGCGCTGGCGACGAGCCCCGCATGCGCGGGCGATTCCGTCGCGTTCCAAGCGGCCGCCGACGCAGGCCTTACGCTCCAGGTGCAGGCGACGGCAACGGGCTCTCGGGTCGTCCTGCGGCCGGCGGCAGGCGCCGAGCGCCTCGTCGGCGAGCTGCCCGGCGCGCGACCGGCGGCGCTACTCGAGGCGGACCTGCAGGGCGACGGCAAGCCGGAGCATCTCGTCGTTGCCGAGGAGGAGGGCTCGGGGGCCTACCGCAGCAGGCTGCTCGTGGCCGACGACGGCGTCACGATCCTCTGGCAGTCGCCTCCTCAGCCGGGCGCCGACGCCAAGTTGTCTCCAGACGGCCGAGCCTTCCTCTTGACGCGCGTCCTCAAAGGCGATCGGCCCGAGGGCGATGTGCCGCTGCTGACGCGGCTTGCCTGGAGCTCCGGACAGGCCGTGGAGCAAATGGCCGCGCCGCTGAAGCCCGAGAACGGCTGGCAGTGCCTCACAGCCGGCCGCAACCGGCTGGAGCAAGGAGATTCACGGGATGCGGTCGCCCTTTTGACTCGCGCGGTCGACTCCAAGGAGGGCGGAGCCGAGCCGCTGGGCGGGGGTGCCCGCTTCCATCTGGCCCGGGCGCTGCTCGTGGACGGCCAGGCCGGCCGCTCGCGTACCATCCTGCTCGGTCTCAAGGCCAGGTTCCCCGATTCGCTCTACGCCGGCGAAGCCCGCCGCGCGCTCGAGCTCTTCGACCGCACCTACAAGAGCGGCTACGAGCCGCTGGTCCTCTCGGTCCGCGCCGAAGAGGCCGCGCGCGGCGCTCGCTGGGCCGCAGCCGAGGAGGCCGCCCGCGAGCTTCTAGAAAAGCACGCCCGCAGCGGCCTGGCCGACCGCGCCCACTACGTCCTGGGCCAAGTCCACGAGGCCAGAAGCCAGACTCGCGCCGCCGTCAAGGAGTTCCAGACACTGGTGCTCTACTTCCCCGACAGCGACCTCAAGCGCCTGGCCAACGACGCGATCGTCCGCCTGGAGCTGCCGAAGCGATGAAAACAGTCGTCATTTACACCAAGAGCTATTGCCCCTACTGCCACAACGCCGTCGCCCTCCTCCGGAAGAAAGGCGCCACCTACGAAGAGATCGACGTCACCAGCGACTCCACCCGCGAAGCCGAAATGCAGCGCAAGAGCGGCCGCGACACCGTCCCCCAGATCTGGATCGGCACGCATCACGTCGGCGGCTGCGACGACCTGATGGCCCTCGACGCGCGAGGCGAGCTGGACCGGATGCTGGCGGGATGATTCGCTGTATTTCGACGGCTGAGACAGCATTGCCTCGACGGCCAGGGACGAAGTAGCATTGGATCCTAGAGAGGTTCGTCCGGATGACTCGAAAGTTCACCGTTGTTCTGGAGCCGGGAGAGGACGGTTTTTTCCTGGTCTCGTGTCCGGCGCTTCGCGGGTGCCGCAGTCAGGGCAAGAGCCGGGAGGAGGCGCTCCGGAACATTCGTGAGGCTATCGAGGTCTTCGTTGAGTCGCTCGAGGCCGACGGAGAACCGATCCCTGAAGAGATCGCCGAGTACACCGCTGTAGAGGTCGAGGCTGCTTGAAGCTGCCTCGCGGTCTGTCCGGCGAGCAGACCATCCGAGCCCTGGAAAAGGCGGGGTTTCGACGGGTTCGTCAGCGCGGCAGCCACGTCGTAGTCAAACGAGCCGATCCGCCTGCCAGGACGGTCGTTCCACTTCACCGAGAGCTGGACACCGGTACCTTGAGAGGTATCCTCGCCGACATTGAGCTGAGTGTGGAGGCCTTCCTCGCGCTATTGTGAGCGCCTGTCGGATTCCCCCCCTACTCCGCCCGGTACACCCGCACTGGTTCGACCCGCCCTCGCACGCGCTGCCGGGGAAGCTCGGCCACGGCGGGCCTCGGCTCGCCGAGCGCGGCCAGCGTCGCATCCGTGAGCACGATCTCGCCGGCGCCTGCTAGCCCGTGGAAGCGGCAAGCCAGGCCGATCGGCTCGCCGAACACCTCGGCGCCGACTGCTAGCGTCAGGCCGGTGTCGAGGCCAATGCGACGGCGGCGGCCCTCCGAAACGCGAAGGAACTTCGCCGCCTCCAGCGCGCGGCCTGCCTCCGGGAAAAGCGCCAGAAGCGCCTTCCCGACCACGCGCACAGGCTCGCCGCCGTGGCTGACGATCAGCCGAGTCAGCCGCGTGTCGGCATCGCGATAGCACGCCCGGCGATCGGCGGGAACGCCTTCCGGCAGACCGCGCTCGGGCTCGTCGAGATCGACCACCATCGCCGTCACGGTCTTGCCCTCGCTTGCCAGCAGCTGCCGCTCCAGCCGCCGCGAGTTCTCCGTCATCCCGCGGCGCCGCTCCAGCCGTCCCATCAGCCGGTCCTTGCCGACCTCTTCGAGCTCTCGTTCCAGCCGGCTGGTCTCTCGGCCGAGGGCGAGTTTGCGATAGAGATCCTGCGAGCGGCGCAGCAGCTCGGCGGCCTCCTCGGCGCGACCGCGATGACAGGCGGCAAAGCCTCGCAACCGCAGACAATAGGCCAGGCCCTCGGAGAAGCCGAGCGCCGACGCCTCCTCCTCGAGCCTGGGCAGCGCCCGTTCGGCGTCGTCGAGCCGCTCGGTGCGGACGGCCAGCAGCGCCTGGTGCGCTCGGCAGAGCAGCGCCAGTTTTCGGAAGCCGCTTTGCTCGGCCAGCTCCAGCGCCCGTGAGAGAAGCTTGGCAGCCTCGTCGAGCTTGCCGGCCTCCAGCCGCGCCAGCGCGAGCGGCTCCAGACAGGCGACGACGCCGCGCCGATCGCCCAACCGTTCCCGTAGCTGCATCGACTCCTCGAGACGCGACTCGGCCTCGGCCGTCTTGCCGCCGTAGAGCGCGATCTGGCCGAGCTGCGTCAACGCGATGGCCTCGCCCTTGGCGTCGCCCAGCTCCCGCGCCAGATGCAGGCTTTCGGCGGCCAACGCCGCGGCGCGCTCGTACTCCTCCAGGTTGGCGTGGAGCTGAGCGAGGCAGCCGAGAGTCCGCTGGATCTCTCGCCGGTTGGCGAGACCCTGGAAGACCTCCATGGCCTCCTTGTAGAAATCGAAGGCGCGCGCGGTCTCGCCGCTCTGGCCGGCGATCTGGCCGAGGTAGGAGAGCGCGCGGCCCAGCGCCCGGCGCTCGTCGACCTGCCGGCGCAGCTCGAGCGCTTCCTGGAACTGGGCGCGGGCGCTGTGCAGCTCGCCACGGTCGGCCAAGATGACGGCCTTGCCCTCGAGCGCCCGCGCGGTGCCGTCGCGATCGCGCATTTGCCGGCACAGCGTGAGCGCTTCGTCGTAATGCGACTGGGCCTGCGTGTAGTCGCCGACCTCGCGCTCCAGGTCGCCCAGGCAGTTCAGGGTGATGGAGAGGCAGTAGACGTTTCGCATCTCGCG
>JACQFU010000484.1 GCA_016199905.1 Candidatus Wallbacteria bacterium | reverse complement strand
ACGGCCGGCGCGACGGGCGGCGGGACGGGCGGCGTCGGACTCGGCGGCTCCACCGCCGCTGGCCCTGCCGAGCGGTGATGCCAGGCAACCCATCCCAGCACCGCCGCAAGACCCAATGCCGCCGCCGCGGCAATTGCGGCCACGGGAGGCGCCTTCGGGCGCGGCGGGGAAGAGACGCCAGGCCTCACGGCAACCGCCACGCGCGACATCGAGATCGTCTGCGGCAGCGTCGTGTTCCGGCTGGGACGCTTCACGCCCGGAGTGTCCTGGCTGGCATCGGACGGACCCCGCACGACCGCCATCGAGTTCGTCGTGCGTTTGCGCAGCCCATCCGCGGGCGCCGCCTCCTTCTCGCTCGCGGTCGCCTTGAGCGCTGCCACTTGAAGCGTCCGGTGCACCGTTCTCATGTCCTTGTAGCGCTGTTCCGGCAGCCTCGAGAGCATCTTCATGATGACCTCGGCCACTTCCGGCGCCAGCCGCGGCAAAAGCGAACGGATGGGATGCGGCGGCACTTTGACTCGCGCCATCGCCTCCTCCGCGGGCGTATCGCCGGTGTACGGCCTTCGCCCCGTCAGCACCTCGTAGACGATGACGCCGAGCGAGAACTGGTCCGAGGCCATGCAGGCCTTCTCGTGCTCGAGTTGCTCGGGCGACACGTAGCCCGGCGTCCCGAAGATGATCCCTTCTCGCGTCTGGACCGCGGAACCTGCAGATTTGCTGATGCCGAAGTCCGTCAGCAGCGGCCGTTCGCGATTCTCCATCAGCACGTTCTCGGGCTTCAGGTCGCGGTGGATGATGCCCTGACGGTGGATCTCCGCCAGGGCGTCGGCCAGTGTGATCGCCACCAGCATCGCCTGCTGCGTCGGCATCGGCCCCTGCCGAATGCGGCCCCTCAAGGTGCACCCGTCGATGAGTGGCAGCGCGATGTAGCCGTGAGTCCCTTCGCCGCCGTAGTCGAGCACCGGGACCACGCCCGGATGGCTGATCTTGCTCGCCACCAGCGCCTCGTGGCGGAAGCGAGCCACGGCGTCGGCGTCGCACAGCGCCTTGTCCGACAGTACTTTCAGAGCCACCGGACGATTCAAGTCGATTTGGACGGCGTGCCATACCGTCCCGAAGCCGCCCTCCCCCAGGATCTTGACGGGCCGGAACTTCTTCGCGATCGACTCCGGAAAATCTGTCATCCCGCCCTCACGCCACGTCCGGCGCCAGCTGGGCCGACGCGTTCAGATCGAGCGGACTCCGCTCTCCGCGGGCCAACCGGAAGTAGGCCAGGCTCGCCACCATCGCGGCGTTGTCCGTGCAAAGCAACGGAGGCGGACAGTACACGCGGACTCCCTGCGCCCCGGCCTTGCGCTCCAGCTCCTGCAACAGCCGCCGGTTTGCCGTGACCCCGCCCGCCATCGCCAGCCGACGCCGGCCCGTGGAACGAAGCGCCTTCTCTACCCTGACGGCTATGCAGTCGATCACGGCCTGTTGCAACGAGGCCATCAGGTCCGGCAAGGAGTGCCCGCCGCGCTCCAGCGCAAGCGCCGCGGCCGTCTTGAGTCCGCTGAAACTGAAGTCGAGCGGCCTCGTGCGCGCCACCGGCCTGGGCAACGCCACCGCCTTCGGATCGCCGGTCGCAGCTTGCTGCTCCACGTACTTGCCGCCCGGGAAAGGCAGCCCCGCCAACCGGGCGATCTTGTCCAACACCTCGCCTGCCGCATCGTCGATCGTGCGCCCCAACACGCGGAACTCTCCGGGCCCAGGCACGTCGAGCAGCAGCGTGTGGCCCCCCGACACCACCAGTCCGAGGAACGGAAACTCCAGATCGGGCGTGTGGATGAAGTTGGCGAAGAGGTGCGCCTGCAGGTGGTTCACGCCCAGGAAGGGCCGCCCCAGGCCCAGGGCCAGAGCTTTGCCCGCCGCCAATCCCACCAGCAGCGACCCGAGCAACCCCGGACCGTAAACCGCCGCAACGCCGTCCACGCCGCTCAGGCTCGCGCCGGCCTCCGCGAGCATTGGCGCAAGCATTCCGGGCAGCGCCGAAAGGTGGTCCCGGGCCGCCAGCTCGGGCACGACGCCGCCATAAGGAGAGTGAGTCGCAACCTGCGAGCTGATCCGGCTCGCCAGCACCCGCCGCCCGGACTCGACCAGCGCCAGCGACGTGTCGTCGCACGAAGTCTCGATGCCCAGGACCCGCATGGTCCTTTCATCATATAGCAAGCCGAGCCGCGCCTGGCAGCCCGCGGCACCCCGCGGCTATACTCCAAGCGCCATGACCGAGATTCGGATCCTCGACGACCACCTGGTCAACAAGATCGCCGCCGGCGAGGTGGTCGCCCGCCCGGCGTCCGTCGTCAAGGAGCTGCTCGAAAACGCCCTCGACGCGGGCTCGCGCCGCATCGAGATCGAATTCGAAAACGGCGGTATCTCGCTGCTGCGTGTTGTCGACGACGGCCTCGGCATGACACAGGAAGAGGCGCTTCTGGCCCTGCAGCGCCACGCCACCAGCAAGATCGCCACGGAGAAGGACCTCGAGGACATCCGCACGTTCGGCTTCCGCGGCGAGGCGCTGCCCAGCATCGCCGCGGTGAGCCGGCTCGAGATCCGCACGCGCCCCTCGTCGGCCCAGGGTGGGACCCGCATCGCCATCGCGGGCGGCAAGGTCCAGGAAGCCCGACCCGTCGGCACGACCGTAGGCACGACGTTGATCGTGCGCGACCTCTTCTTCAACACTCCCGCCCGTCTGAAGTTCCTTCGTTCGGAGAGCACCGAAACTCGCCACATCATCGAGACGGTGACCGAGGCGATCCTCGGCCATCCCGAAGTGAGCTTCAAGCTCTCCATCCCGGGGCGCGCGCCCGTGCTGTCGTCGCCCGGCACGGGCAAGCTCTTCGACGCGATGGTGAGCGTCTTCGGCCCCGCCACCGCGCGCGCGATGCTGCCTCTGGGCCCACGGCAGCATCCCGAGCTGCCCTACGAGGTGCACGGCTACGTCTCCCGACCTGACGTGAGCCGGGCCACGCGAAACGCGTTCCACCTCTTCGTCAATGGCCGCCCCGTGCAGCTTCCCCAGATGGCCCGGGCCGTAGCCGACTCCTACCACGCCTACCTCCCACGCGGCCGATGGCCCGTGGCGGTGCTCTTCGTGAAGGTCGCTGCCTGGGCCGTCGACGTCAACGTTCATCCGCAAAAGCTGGAGGTGCGCCTGCACCAGCCCGAACGCCTCGCCGGACTGCTGGGCGCTGCCGTGAAGGACTCCCTGGCCGGTGAACGCCGACCCGAGACCGTGGAGTCCGACGCCCTCGCCGCTGGCTCTGCCGAGTCGGCCGGGCTGGCCGCCGAAGGTTCCGGTTCGCCCCGTTCCTGGTCCCCGTTCCGCTCCAGGCCTGTGCTTCCCTATCTTCCGCCCCCCTCCACGGCGCAGTCTTTCGCGCCGCAAGCGCCCGCCACTCCTGCGTCTCACCCCACGCCAGGTTCTCCCTTCGACTCACCGGATCCCGACCCGGCCTCCGAGCGCCCTGGGACAGGCACCGAGGGTCGGCTTCTTCCGGAGCTTGCCTTCTCGCGCGGCCTGCCCGCGGAGGGCGCGGCCTGGGACCAGATGTTCGTCCTCGGCCAGGTCTTCCGCACTTTCGTCGTGGGCGTCGCGGGGGATCGCCTCTACTTCATCGATCAGCACACCGCTCACGAGCGGGTGCTCTACGAGGAGAACGTGGAGAAGATGCAGCGCCGCGCCCTGGAGAGACAACCGCTGCTGATCCCGGTCACGATCGAGTGCCCAAGGCGAAGCGAAGCCGAGCTGGAAGATGCAGCGGCTCTTTTGAGCAGCTGTGGGTTCGAGTGCGATGTTTACAGCGGCGGCACGCTGGTCGTGAAGGCGATCCCGGTCCTGGAGCGCGGAATCGACGTGCGCGCCGTGATGCAGGAGCTGCTGGAAGAGGCTATCGACCCGGCCCCGCTGGAGGAACGCAAGGAGAAGGTCGCGCGAATGGTGAGCTGCAAGGCCGCCGTCAAATCCGGAGACTCCCTATCGGAACCAGAAATGAAGGCCCTCGTGCGCGATCTCGCCAAGACGCAGAACCCGCTGCGCTGTCCCCACGGCCGCCCCGTGCTCCTGCAGTTCAGCCAAGAGGAGCTCAAGAAGCTCTTCGAGCGGAACTGGTAGGGGGCGAGATGCCCCCCGCCCCCCCGCGCGTTCTCTTCCTTGCCGGCCCCACGGCATCGGGCAAGAGCGCGGTTGCCGTCGAGCTGGCCCTGCGCCTGGGCGGCGAGATCGTCGGTATGGACTCGATGCAGGTCTACCGCGGGCTGCCCGTCCTCTCGGCGGCACCGTCTCAGGAGGAGCGGGCTCGAGTGCCCCATCACCTGGTCGAGGCGGTGGAGCCCGGGGAGCGATTCGACGCCAACCGCTTCCGGACCGCCGCTCTGGCCCTGGTGGAGCAGATCGGCAGTCGAGGCCGCTTGCCGATCCTCGCGGGGGGCAGCGGACTCTACTTCTCCGCCCTGGTGGACGGCCTATCGGAGCTGCCGGCCACGGACCCGCGCCTGCGTTCGGACTTGATGGAGCGGTCCAGTCGTGAGCCGGTCGGCTGGTTACGGCGTGAACTGGAGCGGCTCGACCCGGTGTCGGCCGCGCGGCTGCACCCCAACGACGTCCACCGGACCCTTCGGGCCGTCGAGGTATCGTTGCTCACCGGCCGGCCCTACAGCTCGCAGCTTGGAGCGCGGAGTCCTCTCGACCCAGCGCACTTTCTCGCCTTCGCCCTCGACGTGCCGAGGGACGAGCTTTGCCGTCGCATCGATGCGCGCGCCACCGCGATGGTTGCTGCCGGGGCCCTTCAAGAGGTCGCGCGCGTCCTGGGCCTGATCGGCCGCGCCGCCGCAGGAGGCCCGGCCGGTGTGGTCTCGCTCGCCACCGCACGCCAGATGCTCGGCATCCCTCAACTGCTTCCCTGCCTGGCTGGAGAGGAACCGCTCGAGGTCGCTAGAGAACGCCTCGCCGGCGACACCCGCCGCTTCGCTCGAAAGCAGATGACCTGGTTTCGAAGGATGCGCCAGCTCCATTGGGTACACGCTGCGGACGGCCGCGACCCGGCGTCCATCGCGGAGGAGATCGCCCAGCTCTGGACTTCCGGGAGCTGAAGGCGCCGGGGACCGCCTCTCGGCGGCCCCCGGCTTCAGAGCCACTCAGACTTGCGACCGGCGGGAGCGGCGACGGCGAGCGATGACCGCGAACGACGCCAGCAGAACGAGCAGGTCGAGTCGCCCGGTCACGCCGGCTGCCGGCTCGGACATCACGCATCCGCCGCCGCCGCCACCGGAACCGCCGACGACTGCGGACGACGTCGCCAGGACCGTCGCCGTTACCGGCGAACCGCCCTTGAGAGTGCTGCTCAGCACGAGCACTCCGGAGGACCCGAGAGTGATTCCGCCCGGTGCAAACGCGTTGAACTGCAGAGAGTAGCTCCGCAGGACTTGCGGCGGCGAGAGGCGTGAACCGTCGGCGGTCACGACCTCCAGTGTCAGGGCAGCCCCGTCGGGGGTGTCCAGCGGCAGGGCCACCCCACCGAGCGTTGTCGATCCGTCGGCCGCCAGAACTCCATTGGCCGTACCCAGCCTCAGGTCGCCGAGGAACAACCGAACGAGTTGTCCAGGGGTCCCTTGCTGCGTGACGATGAGATAGAACGGCTCGCTGCGATCGCCGGGCGGTGTCGAGTCGACGGTCAACTCGAAGAGGTAGTTGATGGGCCGGTCGCTCTGGACGTCCGGAGCGGTGAACCTCGTCCGAATTGCAAACGGGTTCTCGAACGTGCCCACAGGGCCGGTGATCTGCCGCCAGGAGTAGGTGACGCCCGCCGCCCTCGTCAGGCTTCTCACGAAGCCCGACCGACTGCCGTCGAGGGTGATCGTCCTGTCCCTAGCGTTGCTCGAGAACGGGATGGT
>JACQFU010000483.1 GCA_016199905.1 Candidatus Wallbacteria bacterium | reverse complement strand
TGCTCGGGGAACGGTGCGTTCCGATCGAGCTGCGCGCCAGTCCCTCCGACCGGGTCCTGGTGCTGGGCGGCGCCAACTCGGGCGGCAAGACCGTCGCTCTCAAGACAACCGGGCTGCTGCACTTGATGGCCTCGAGCGGGTTCCCGATCCCCTGCGCCGAGGGGACGCGCGTCGCCTTCTTCGGAAATGTCTTCTGCGAGATCGGAGACAAGCAATCGATCGATCAGAACCTGTCGAGCTTCTCGAGCCACATCTCGGACGTCGTGGCCATCCTGCGCGAAGCCGCCAGGGGCGACCTCGTGCTGCTGGACGAGTTCATGACGGGCACCGATCCTCAGGAAGGTTCCGCGCTGGCGGAAGCGATACTGCTGGAGCTGCGCGATCGCGGCGCCACCACGCTCATCACGACGCACTACAACTCGATCAAGCTGCTCAAGGACCGCCACGGGGGATTCAAGAACTACGCCGTGGAGTTCGACTGGAAAACGCTGCAGCCGACGTATCGACTTCTCGAAAACGAGCACGGAGCCAGCGCGGGCATCGAGATAGCGGGACGTTTCGGACTGCCTCGCAAGTTGCTCGACGCCTCGAGAACTCTGCTGGAGCGCGGCGAGGGGAGCCTGACGGCGTTGATATCGCGTCTGGAGGAGCAACGCGCCCGGGCTCGGTCCGCGCGGGAGACGGCCGAGCAGGCCTCAGCAGAGGCCGAGCGGTTGCGCGCCGACTACGAAAAGCATGTGACCGCGCTCAAGGAGGAGCGGCGCACCTGGCTCTCCAAGCGAGTGCGGGATGAACGCGCAGAGCTGGTGGCGCTGCGCGACTACATACGGGAGGCCGTCCGAACCGGCCAAAGCAAGGCAGCCACGGAAGCGCTCGAGGAGCGCGCCACGGACCTGGAGAAGCGCGAGGGCGAGGCGGCGCCGGAGCCCTCCGACGAGCCTCTCTGCGAGGGCGACCGGGTGCTAGTGCTGGATCTGAATGTGGAGGGCGTGCTGCTCGACTTCGGCGCGCGTCACGCGACGGTGCGGCTGGCTTCGGGGATGCCGCTGAAGACCAAGCCCGAAGCGTTGCGGAAGTTGAAGCCCAAGCCCGAAGGACCGAAACCCAAAGGGCGCGCCGGGTTCGACACCGCGGGCCGCTCGGGCTATACGCTCGACGCCAGCGAGGCAGTGCCGACCGAGCTGAACCTGATCCAGATGCGGGCGGAGGACGCCAAGGAACGATTGGCCTGGTATCTCGACCAGGCGTGGGCCCGGGGCTACGACGAGGTGCGGATCGTCCACGGCAAGGGCGACGGCGTGTTGCGCAGAGTCGTCGAGGAGTTCCTCGAGGCCAGCGTCTACCGGCTCCAGTGGCGGGCGGGCGGGATGAGAGAAGGCGATACGGGCGTGACGGTCGTGCGGCTGGGCGGAACGGCGGAAAACAAAAACGGTGGTGCAGCTCGGAAGTAACCGGGAGGTGGCTGCCAAGTCCCCGCGCCGCCCGGAACCAAACTGGTTGTTCTACGCGTAGTCAGCCGGCGGCCGTGCTTGCCTGGCCTCCCGCGGAGTCCGGGCGGATTGGCCTTCGTGCCGGAGCTGCGCGGCCCCGAAAGGTCGCATCCCGCTTGGGAGTCCGGTCCCCATCGGCTTGATCGCATCCCCGGGAATGGTATACTCCCCATCGCCCGAGGAGTTCCTCCGGCCACTATCTATGAGCAACATGAAGCTCTCGCAATCGCTCAATCTCAGGCTTCAGCAAACCCTGCGCCTGACGCCGCAGTTGCAGCTAGCGATGAAGATGCTTCAGCTCAATCAGCTGGAGCTGCAAGAGCTGATCAAGGAAGAGGTGGAGAAAAACCCTCTCCTGGAGATCTCCGAAGGCGGCGAAGACGCGGCCAAGGAAGAGGCCGCAAAGCCGACGAACCTCGACGAGATCCCGAAGACCCCGGACCCTTTGGTGACCGACAACGGTGTCCGGCCGCAGGAGGATTTCCAGGACTTCTACAAGTATTTGATGGACGCCCAGGACAACTACTACAGCGAGGGCGTCAACTACTACGACTCCGACGAAGAGAGCAACATCGAGGAATACGTCGGCACGCGGCCGTCGCTGACGGAGCATCTCACCACGCAGCTCCGGCTCTCGGAATGCAACATCCTGGAGCGCAAGGTCGGCGAGTATCTGATCGGCCTCATCGATCGCAATGGCTACCTGATCTATGAGGAGGATCAAGTCATCAGTGTCCTCGGAATCGACAAGGAGATCCTGGAGAGAGTCATCGAGATCGTCCAGACGTTCGATCCTCCGGGGATCGCCGCGCGCAACCTCAAGGAATGCCTGAAGCTGCAATACCAGATTCAGGTCGACCCCGACCCGCTGGTGCTGCGGATGATCGAGTACTACCTGGAGGACCTGGCGAACAACAAACTGCCGCAGATCGCCAGGCGGGAGAGGGTCGATGTAGAGCGGATCAAGGAGTGCTACGAAGAGATCAAACGGCTGGACCCGAAGCCGGGATTGCACTACTCCTCCGACGAGAAGACGACCTATGTGACCCCCGACGTTTTCGTCGAGAAGGTCAACGGCGAGATCAAGGTCAACATCAACGAGAAGTACTTGCCGAACATCCGCATCAACGCGTTCTACCAGTCGATGCTTCGAGCGGAGAAGCTGACGGCCAAGAAGACGATCAGCTTCATCAAGGAGCGGCTCAACGCGGCGCGGTTCATCCTGGAGTCGATCGCCCGCCGCAAAGACACGATTTTCCGCGTTACAAAGCGGATCTTCGAAATTCAGGCGAACTTCCTCGACATCGGCGTGGCGGGGCTCAGGCCGCTGATCCTGAAGGACGTGGCGGACCACTGCGGGCTGCACGAGAGCACCATCAGCCGCGTGACGAACAACAAGTACGTTCAGACCCCGCGCGGTCTGTTTCAGCTCAAGTTCTTCTTCTCCTCGGGGACGACCAAGACCAACGGCGAGGAGATCTCGAGCAAGCACATCCACGAGATCATCCGGGACATCGTCTCGAAGGAAGACCCCAAGCGGCCCTTCTCCGACTCCAAGATTGTGGAGTTCCTCAAGAATCGCGGCATCGAGTTGGCCCGCCGCACCGTGGCCAAGTACCGCGAGGAGTTGAACATCCGTTCGTCCTCCAAGCGCAAGGCCTACTCCTGACCGCTTGCGAGGATGGTGACGTCGGTCCTGGACGAAGGACCTCGGCTTTGCCATGATGCATGCTGGCGGGTCGTCCGCTACCCGGCACTGGAGACTGAAGACTCAGGGAGCCAAGCATGTCCGGCCACTCCAAATGGGCCACCATCAAGCACAAGAAGGCCGCCACCGACGCCAAGCGCGGCCAGGCGTTCACCAAGATCATCCGCGAGCTGACCGTGGCCGCTCGCCATGGCGGCGGCGACGAAACCATGAACGCCCGCCTGCGAATGGTCATTGGCAAAGCCAAGGCCGTCAACATGCCCCACGACACGATGCGCAAGGCCGTCATGCGGGGCACCGGCGAGCTCGAGGGTGTGAACTATGAGGAGAAGCTCTACGAGGGCTATGGCCCGGGCGGAGTTGCGATCCTCATCGAGGCCCTGACGGACAACACCAATCGCACCTCCGGTGAGATGCGCCACGTCTTGTCGCGCAACGGCGGGCGCCTGGCCGACCCCGGTTCAGTCAGCTATCTGTTCAAGTCCAAAGGCCTCCTGGTCTTCGCTCCGGATTCGGCCACCGAGGACGTGCTGATGGAGAAGTTGCTCGACGCCGGGGTCGAGGACATCTCCAAGACCGACGACGGCCAGTTCGAAGTTACCTGCGAGCCGGCCAGCTTCCTTCCGGTCAAGCAGGCTGCCGACGACGCGGGCCTCAAGTATGCGTCGGCGGAGTTCGCCCGCATCCCCAACTTGACGGTCCACCTGGAGGGCGACGAGGCGCAGAAGATGCTCAAGCTGATGGAAGCGCTCGAGGAACACGACGACGTGCAGAACGTCTTCGCCAACTTCGACATCTCCGCGGCGGATATGGAAGCCAGCGCTTGACGGCTGCCGGTCGCGTCATCCTCGGCATCGATCCAGGGATCGCGATCACCGGCTTCGGCGTCGTCAGGATCGATGCCGGCCGCCGGCCCGTCTATCTCGCGAGCGGCTGCATCCGGACGGCCTCGACGCTGTCGACTGGCGCCCGGCTGATGTCGATCTACTCCGACTGCCTCCAACTGGTCCGCGACCACAAGCCCGACGAGGCGGCTATCGAGAAGCTGTTCGTCCGGGCAAACCTGCAGAACGCACTGTCCGTCGGTCAGGTGCGCGGCGTGATCTGGCTGGCGCTGGCGCAACAGGGCATACCCATCGGAGAGTACACGTCGATGGAGGTGCGAGGCTCGGTCCTGGGCTACGGAAAAGCCGACAAGGGCCAGGTGCAGTACATGGTCGCACGCCTGCTTTCGCTGTCCGCGCCTCCTCGCCCCGACGACGCCGCCGACGCGCTGGCCGTCGCGCTCTGCCACGGCCTTCGATCGGGCAAGTAAAGCTCGAGAAAACAAAATAGCCACTCGGGCGTGAACCCGAGGGGCTATGAAAAATTGAAGGAGGAGTATGAAAAATTGGCTTCATCCTTACTTACGTAACCCATCGAGCGAAGGTTCCGGACTTTCGAACAAAATTTCTTGGAAGGGGCGGGAGGCGCTTGCAGACACGAATCCCATCGCTGAGATATAATGAGAAATCCT
Source organism: Candidatus Wallbacteria bacterium (assembly GCA_016199905.1). Taxonomy (GTDB): domain Bacteria; phylum Muiribacteriota; class UBA6191; order JACPRK01; family JACPRK01; genus JACPRK01. The sequence goes on along the minus strand of JACQFU010000483.1, from coordinate 3,741 downwards.
CGATACGACATTCTAGCCCCGGAATGACCCAATTTCGTTCGCACAAGGCCGTCCAGGAGTACCTGGCCAACCGCGGCAAGATCACCCTGCTCTTCAGCGGCGTGGTGCTCACGGTCAGTATCCTGCTGTTCTTCTACATCTGGCAGTACACGAAAATGGTGGAAATTCAGATCGCCATCCGGGAAGTCCGCAAGAAGCACAACCGCCAGAATGAGCAACTGGAGGGAATGTTGGTGGAGCGAGCGAAGCTAACGGCGATGGCCCGGATCGACGCACTCGCCCGTGACCGGCTTGGGATGCTGGTACCCTCCAGCGACAACGTCCAGTTCCTCACCAGGCGCGGGATGGTTCTGGCGCCCAAGGACCGCCCGGTCGAACCGGTGCCAGGCGCTCCGCCCCCGGGCACGGCTGACCCGGCCACGCACTCCACTCCCGGCGGCGGCCCCCCCGCCACGGCCGCCGCAACCAGTCAGCCCGATGGAAACCTGAGCGAGAATCAGCCCGAAGAGGGTCTGTACAACTACTAGAAATCAGTAGACACCCCATGCAGGACCTGCGAGAAATGACGAGAGCTTCGCTCGACGGCAACGCCCAAGGACCGGAGCCGCGTGCCGAGGACCGGCGACCGGCCCTGCACCAGCCCGTCTTGCTGGCGGAGGTGCTCGAGCTGTTCGCAGGGTGCGCCCGGCCGCGAGTGGTCGTGGATGGCACGGTTGGACTCGGCGGCCATTCGGCAGCTATGCTCGAAGCGCGGGGCAGCGAGATCGAGATCCTGATCGGCGTCGATCGGGACCCGGAGGCCCTGGCGATGGCCCGCGACCGGATGAAGGCCGTCGGCGCCAAGACCTCACTGCTTCTTCAGCAGGGAAGCTACATCTGCATCCCGAAGCTTCTGCAGGACGAAGAGATCCCGGGCGCCGATTTCGTTCTGCTGGACCTGGGCGTCTCCACCTACCAGCTCAAGACGCCTCGCCGCGGGTTCTCCCTGATAGCCGACGGGCCGCTCGACATGCGGATGGACCCCGGGCACGGCTCCACTGCGGCGGAGTTGCTCGAACGGGCGACCGCTACCGAACTGGAGAGCTGGCTGCGCCACTACGGCGAGGTGCGCCAGGCGGGTCGCATCGCCCGCGCCCTCTGGGAGCGCCGCTCGACGTTGCGCACCACCGGCGCCCTCGCGGCGGCCGTTCTGGACGCGCTGCGATTGCGACGTCCGCCACCCGGCGAGATTCACCCGGCGACTCAGGTCTTCCAGGCCCTGCGCATTGCCGTCAACTGCGAGCTGGACGACCTGGACGCCGTCCTGCCGGACACCCTGCAAAGGCTGGCTCCCGAGGGACGCTTCGCGGTGATCAGCTTCTCGGCCCGCCTGCGGGCCGTGGAGAGCCTGCGCTCATGATCCTGAAGTTCCACAGGCGCCGCATCCTCTTCTTCTTCTTCGTGGTGCTGATGGTCTACGGCGTGCTGATCGGCAAGATGTACTCGGTGCAAGTGGTCCATCGGGCCGACTGGCGCGACAAGCTCGAGAAGGCCCAGGTGCGCACGGAGAAAATCTGGCGCAAGCGCGGCACCATCTTCGACACCAACGGCACGCCCCTGGCGTTCAGCTACACGACTTGGTCCTTTGCCATCGACCCGATGCTGCTCGCCGGAAAGGTACCCGGCTCCGCCCCCCCCGCCGCGGCCGGCGCCCCCGTCTCTCCGGCGGACATCCCCGGCCTGGCAGCGCAGATCGCCACGATCCTGGGCTACGACGCCAACGGTCGCGCCCAGCTCGAGCAACGGCTCTCGCGCGACGTCCGCTTCGAATGGATTCAGAGACGCCTGGAGCCCAGCATCGCCACCCAGCTCCGCGCGCTCAAGAAGAAGGGCATCATCTTGATCCCGGAGTACAAGCGCTTCTACACGAATCCTCAGCTCGCCTCCTCGGTCATCGGATTGGTCGGAACGGACGACAGAGGACTTGCTGGAGTGGAATACTCCTATGACGATCAGCTCTCCGGATTGGCAGGCGAGACCATCACCTTCTCCGGGTTGAAGGATCTGGAGATCCCCAAAGCAAACCTGATCGTCAATCAGCCCAAGGGCGGCCACCACATCTACCTGACCATCGATGGCGGCATCCAGCGCATCGCCGACTGGGCCTGCGACAAGCTGATGGCCCAGTTCCGCCCGACCAACTGCTTCGTGTTGATCGTCGATCCGATGACGGGCGAGATCGTGGCCTGCGCGATGCGCCCCACCTTCGATCAGTCCAACTTCCTCGAGTATTCCAAGGACGTTTCCAAGGCCAAGAACCTTCCCATCAGCCACATCTTCGAGCCAGGCTCGACCTTCAAGATCGTCACGATGTCGGCGGCCCTCGAAGAAGAGAAAGTCACCCCCACCACGCCGTTCAACTGTCCGGGCTATCTGTCGCTCTGGGGCATCAAGATCGGCTGCACCAGCGTCCACGGCGACCTCATCGCCACCGAGGTCCTGGAGAAATCCTGCAACGTCGGCGCGATGACCATGGGCATCGTGCTGGGCGCCCGCACGCTCTACTACTACCTGCGCAAGTACGGGTTCGGCGAGAAGACCGGCGTCGAGTTGCCGGGCGAGGCCAACGGAATCGTCAGGCTTCCCAAGGACTGGTCGGGCCTGTCCGTGGCCGCCATCGCGATGGGTCAAGAGGTCGGCGTCACGGGCCTGCAGATGGCGATGGCCGCCTCGGCCATGGTCAACGGCGGCAAGCTGCTCAAGCCGACCATCATCAAGCGAGTAGCCACCTACGACAATCGCAAGATCCTCTACCGGGCCCGTCCTACCGTACGTCACCAGGTCATCAGCCCGGAGACGGCCGAAAAGGTCAAGACGATGATGCATGGGGTCGTCCTCCACGGGACCGGCAAGCGAGCCAACAGCGACTTCTACACGGCCGGCGGCAAGACCGGCACGTCGCAGAAGCTGGGCAAACGCAGCCGAGCCCTCAAGGAGAGCGGAGAACGCGACAAAGTAAACGAGAAGGTTGTAACCAGCTTTGTGGGGTTCCTGCCCTACGAAAAGCCACAGTATCTGGTCTACATCATGGCCAACGAGCCTCAGAGCTACCGTCCTGCCGGCGGCACGGTGGCGGCGCCGCTGTTCCGCGACATCGCCACGCGGATCGTCTGGTACAAAGGGATGGTCCCCAACACGGTCATCAGCTCGCCGATCCCGCTGCCCGTGGGCATGATCCAGCCCGCGTCGAGGTCCGTCGACGCCTCGAAGGCAAGGACCGGCGTGGAGATTCCCCGGCCCGACGCCGCAGACGCCCCCGCCGAGGAGCCGACGACGGGAGAGGCTGAGGGCCCGTCCGAGGCCGCTCCGCGCCGGGCGCTGCCGGACCCGGATATGCCCGCCGAGGAACCCGGCGACGCGCCGGCGACCGTCGACGAGGACACGCCTGCCATCACGGAGCGGGAGTAGGGGGGGCGCGGGGAGACGATGAAACGATTTGAGATTGGAGATTCGAGACCGCGCGTCTGCAGATCCCTGACTCTCCGCCTGAAACCTCCAATCTTCTGTCGGAAGTTCGGGAGCTCCCGTCGCGCCAGTGTAAACGCAGCCGCAGTAGCTGGAAACTAGTAGATCGTTTTCAAATCAACGCTACAGTCCAAGCATCATGGTTCATGCCAAGAGGAAAGACCTAACACAGAGACACGAAGCCACAGAGGCAGAGAGAAACCTCCGTGTCTCTGTGCCTCCGTGTTGACAGTCTTT
>JACQFU010000010.1 GCA_016199905.1 Candidatus Wallbacteria bacterium | reverse complement strand
CAGGCGGGCCTGAAGCTTCGCCTCCCGCAGGAACCGTGAGCGCGTCTCCTCGGCGCCGAACAGGCCCGGTGCGAGGACCTTCAGGGCGACGACACGGCCAAGCCCCTCGTGGACAGCGCGATAGACCGTACCCGATGCGCCCGCGGCGACCTCTCCCTCGATGCGATAGCCGGGGATCTGCAGCATCGGCGATGGGCGATCACTCCGCCGGGAAGAGACCCTCCAACATGGTCTCCAGCGCGACCCCGCGCGAGCCCTTGAACAGCACGACGTCGCCCGGCTCGAGGCGCTCTCGCAGTTCGCGAACGATCGGGTCCTTGGCGGAGTGAATGGAGATCTTGCCATCCCGCCCGGCGCCGCCGGCTGCGGCGAGGAACTCGTTACCGTAGAAATGGGCGCCTTCGAGGGCTGCGGCGATGCGACAGCGATGCAGGACCTCACGATGGAACTCTGCAGACCGATCGCCCAACTCCCGCATGTCGCCCAGGACGGCCCATCTGCGGCCCGACAGTCGGAGGTCGAGCAGGAAATCGAGCGCCGCTTCCATCGAGGCGGGGTTGGCGTTGTAACAATCGTCGATGATCCAGACGCCGCGGGAATCGCGTACCTCCATGCGGCCGTGCTCGGGATGGAAGCTCTCGATGCCGCGGCGAAGGGAGGCTGCGTCGAGGCCGAGCCGGGCGCCGACGGCTACGGCGAAGAGCAGAGGGTAGGCCATGTGGCGCCCGGAGAGCGCCGCAGAGAAGGGGATCTGTTCGGCCAGTCCGGAGATTGCTATCCGCCCGGAAAGGCGCGTCAGCTCGACCTGGACGCCGGCCGCGTGGGCGAAGGCCTGGCTCGAGCCCAGGCTGACGAGGCGCGTGGCGCCGGCGAAGCGTGCGGCGATTCCCAGGGACAACGCGCAGTCGCCGTTGACGAACAACTCGCCGTCGGGGGGCAGCGCCTCCATCAGCTCGCCCTTGGCGCGGGCGACGTTCTCTAGGCTCCCGACGCCCTCCAGGTGGGCGGGCGCGACGTTGGTGATCACTCCGATGCCCGGGCGCAGGATGCGGCACAGCTCGGCGATCTCTCCCAGGTGGTTCATACCGACTTCGAAGACACCGGCGCGGTGCGAAGGGCGCAGCGCGAAGAGCGAGAGCGGCAGGCCGATGTGGTTGTTGAGGTTCCCGCGAGTGGCGCAGACCGGAAACGAGGCGCCGAGCGCCGCTGCGATCGCCGCGCGAGTGCTGGTCTTGCCGTTGGACCCGGTGACGGCAATCAACGGGATGGAGAAGCGGGCGCGATGGAGGGACGCCAGCGCCTGCAGGGCCTTCACGGCGTCGCCGACCAGGATCGGCGCGAGCCCGACCGGAGGATCCGCGAGCGCGTGGGTGACCAGCGCCGAGCGCGCGCCCCGGGCCGCGGCCTTGGCAACGAAGTCGTGTCCGTCCACGTTCTGTCCCGGCAGCGCGACGAAACAGTCGCCCGCCGAGACGGTCCTGGAGTCGATGGAGAATCCGAGTATGGGAGTCTCCGGGTCGCCGGAGAGAAGACGTCCACCCGTGGCCTCGGCAGCCTGGCAGGCCCGGAAGAGGACCATTTCGCTCGAATCGTGCGGGCCCGTCACGGGGCTACCTGCCTTCCCGGAGCCGGGCGAGCTCGGCGGTCACGACCTCGCGGTCGTCGAAGTGAATGCGGCGGTCGCCGAGGATCTGGTAGTCCTCGTGGCCCTTGCCGGCGATGACGACGAGATCGGCGGGGAGGGCCAGCTCGAGGGCCTGTCTGATGGCCTTCTCGCGATCGAGCTGGATGGTGAGCCCGGGCCGGCGCTCCGCGGGGATGCCCTCGAGGATGTCCGAGAGGATCTGCACGGGGTCCTCGGTTCGAGGGTTGTCGTTGGTCACGACGCAGAGGTCGGCCATCTCCGCTGCGACGGAGCCCATCCTGGGGCGCTTGGTCCGGTCGCGATCGCCCCCGCAGCCGAAGACGACGATCAGGCGCTCGCCCGGACGGACCAGCGCGCGGCAGGAGTGAAGCAGCTTTTCCATCCCCTCGGAAGTATGCGCGTAATCGACGAGCACTCTCCGGTCGTCGCCGCCGACGGCCTGGAATCGGCCCGGGACTTCCTTGACGGATTCGAGACCGCGGGCGACCCGAGCCAGATCCAGGCCGAATCCCAGGCCGACTGCCGCGGCGGCCAGCGCGTTCTGGACGTTGAAGTCGCCTCCGAGGGTGAGGGTGACCTCCTCCCGCTCGCCTGCGTGGGCAAGGACGAAGTGGCTGGAGCGAAAGTCGGTTCGGACCTCCTCGGCGCGCACGTCGGCATCCGGTTCGAGCCCGAAGGTGCGCACGCGGCCGCGGCAGACGCCGCGGAAATAGTCGAACGAGGCGTCGGAGCGATTGAGGACATTGGAAAACTCCGGAGACCCGTTTCCGGTCCGGCGCTGGAGGCAAGCGCCGAACAAGGCGAGCTTGGCGGCGCGATAGGTCGCCAGGTCGCCGTGAAGTTCGAAGTGCTCCGGCGAGAGGTTGGTCCAGACGGCGGCGCTGAAGGGGATGCCGCGGATGCGGTGCTGGACGATGCCCTGGGAGCTGACCTCCATCGCAACGGCACCGTAGCCCTCCGCTTCGAGGGCGCGGAAGGTCCTGTAGAGCGGAATGAGGCCTGGCGTGGTGTTGGGCGAGGGCTCGCGGCGACCGTCGTCGCGCAGAGTGCCGAGGGTGCCGATGACGGCGACCTTCAGGCCGGCCTGGCGAAGCACGGCAGCGGTCATCAAAGTCGTCGTGGTCTTGCCGTTGGTGCCCGTAATGCCGACGATTGGGAAGCGAGGGGAAGGCGCAAAGACGAGCGCCGCGGCGTCGGCCAGGGCCGCGCGGCAATCGGCGGCCTCGAGCGCGGGCAGACCGCTCGGTGCCGCCGTACCGGGCGGCACGACGACGGCGGCGGCCCCGCGAGCGGCGGAGTCGGCCGCGTGGCGGGCCGCGGAAGCGGGGGCTGCGAGCGCGAAGAAGACGCGCTTCGCCGCGTCCTCGCGAGAGTCGTCGACGATGCCGTCGAATTCGGTCTCGGCGGAGCCGCTGACGAGTTTGAGTCCGGGGACACTTTCGAGGAGTTGGGAGAGGCGCATGGGAAGAGCGGGGAAGTAGAAGAAGGGGCGGGGCTAGTAGATCGTTTTCAAAACAACATGGCAGTGAAGAGAAAGACT
>JACQFU010000470.1 GCA_016199905.1 Candidatus Wallbacteria bacterium | reverse complement strand
CTACACGGAAAACGGCCGGACCCTCGAGTACATCGAAGTCACTGCCGACGACATCCGCCTGGCCAACCAGATCGCGCGCGAGGTGCTCGGCCGCTCGCTCGACGAGCTGCCTCCTCAGACCCGCCAGCTCCTCTCAGAGCTGGACCGGATGGTGAGTGCGGAGTGCGAGCGCCTGGTCTGCGAGCGGCGCGACTACCGCTTTACCCGCAAAGCTGTGCGCGAGTTCACCCACTCGAGCCACACGCAGCTGCGCGTCCATCTGGCTCGCTTAGAAGAGCTCGAGTACCTGGCCATTCACCGCGGCGCACGCGGCCTCTCGTTCGTTTACGAGCTCCTCTACGACGGCACGGGCGAGACGGGCACCCCGTTCCTCCCCGGCCTGCTCGACCCCGACTCGATCCAGCGGCCCTCGACTGCGATCGAAAACCTGGCGGGGGAAAAGGACCACCTGGCGGGGCAAACCCTCGAGTTGGCGGGGAGTTGGCGGGGCCAAAACGGGCCCAAAACGCCCGGTTCGCGGCCCGTCTATAACCTCGAAGGTCCGCATCCCGAAAAGGCTTCCGAGCCCAATGCCCTCGAAGAGACCGAAAACGCAAGCCAGCCCCCGGAGGCCAAAATCGTACCCTACCCGAAGGCCCGTTCCCGTAGCCGTGAGGCGACGGCCCAGGAGCGAAGCGACGGTGCCCGCGCGCGCACGGGCCCCGTCAACGGGGGCGCTTCCCGGCAAAAGGTGGGCTGAACGATGGTGCTCACCAAGAAGAGCCGCTTCCCCCGCCGCCCTCTCGGCGATGCCCGCGATCCCGAGGGCTTCGCCCAGCTCACGGCCGAGTACTGCGAGCACATGGCCGTCCGTAACTTCAGCCCCGCCACCATCGCCGTGCGTCGCCGCGTCTTCGACCTCTTCATCACCTGGGCGCTGGAGCGCGGCCTCTCCCGGCCAAACGAAGTGACGCGCCCCATCCTCGAGCGCTACCAGCGCTACCTCTTCTACTTCCGCCGCCCCAACGGCAAGCCGCTCACCTGGCGTGGCCAGGTGAGCCGCCTCGGCCCGCTCAGGAGCTTCTTCTCCTGGCTCACCAGGGCCAACCGCATCCTCTACAACCCGGCCGCCGACCTCGACATGCCGCTTGCGGAGAAGCGCCTCCCCAAGGCCGTGCTCACGATCTCGGAGGCCGAGACCGTGCTCGCCCAGGCCGATATCCGGGAGCCCATGGGCATCCGCGACCGCGCCATCCTCGAGACCTTCTACTCCACCGGCATGCGCCGCATGGAGCTCGTCCACCTCCAGCTCGTCGACCTGGACGCCGAGCGCGGCACCGTCACCATCCGGCAGGGCAAGGGCAAGAAGGACCGCGTCGTGCCGATCGGCGAGCGCGCGATCGCCTGGCTCAGCAAGTATCTCGAGGAGGTGCGTCCGCGCCTGGTCGTCGACGGAAACGAGCGCACGATCTTCCTCACCTGGATGGGCGCCCCCTTCAACGGCAACGCCATGACGAGCCTCGTCGCCGAGTACGTCGAGGCCGCCGGCACCGGCAAACACGGCTCCTGTCATCTCTGGCGCCACACCTGTGCGACTCAGATGCTGGAAGGCGGCGCCGACATCCGCTACATCCAGGCGCTCCTGGGCCATGCCCAGCTCACCACCACCGAGATCTACACCCAGGTCGCCATCCGCAAGCTCAAGGAGGTGCATGCACTGACACATCCCTCGGCTCATCTGGAGCGACGCGCCGCCGGCGACGCTGCAACTGCCACTGACTCCGGCAATGCGGGTGCCGAGCTGGCCGACGAGCTCGAGGCCGAAGCCGACGAGGAAGAGGAAGAGGCCGGCACGAGCGGCAGCGAGCCGTAGCGAGAAGCCGCATCGTTACGATATCCTCGACGGACCGGAGCCGGCGTGCCGAGTGCGCTCGCTCGAAGTGCGCCTCTGGCGGGAGAAGCCAAACATGTCGACACGACCCGTCAGCAAGAAGTCCTGGGATGAGCAGGCCATTGCCGCCAAGATGCTCTCTCTCGTCGAGCGGATGAGGGCCCTGCACTGGACGGACGAGGCCTGCGGCCTGCAGACGCTCCAGGGCGACGACTGGTGCGTCGCGATGGCCGAGTTCCTTCGATTCGCAAGTCTCGAGATGGGCGTACAGAAGGGCGTGGGCTGGACCAAGGACCAGCTCCGGCTGATCGTCTTCATGAGCGGCCCGCTCTGGGAGCTGCTCGCCGAGCCCTGTCGAGTCGAGCAGCGAGACTGGTTCGTCGGCATGCTCCTGGGCGAAGGCCGTTCCCGGAGGCTCGGCACCACTCCAGAAGAGCTGGGAACCTGGATCGATGGCGCCACGAGCCTCGTCAAGAAGGGCCGGAGACTCTTTCACCCACCCCAACCGGCCTGACGGCCGCCGGGCTCCAGGAGCTGACCGGCCAGCTCGATGCCGGCGGCCCCTTCGCCACGGGAGGCGACGCTGCGACCCATGGGTCACCGCAACACCAAGAGGCGGCGCCGCCTGTGCTGGCGACTCTCGCTCCTTGTGCCGCTTCCTTCCCTTAGCTGCTAGACTCTTCGGTAGTGAACCTTCTGGCTTCTAAGGAAAGAACTCTCAGCTCTCTTTCCGGCCCTCCCGTCGGCGTTGTCTTCGCGCGCGCGTCCGGGGGCCCGGCGATGTCGCCGGCATCCGCCGCGCGGCCGAAAACTCGCATCTGGGGATCCGGCCGATTTTCACGAAGAATCGCTTCATGCCGCACCGCGTCAAAGCCGCATCCTTGCAGCGAGGATCGGCCTTCGTCTACGGGAACTCGCGTCAGGGATGTGAAAGGCTTCACCTTCACAGGGCGGGAGTGGGATGCGGAGGCCGGGATGTACTACTACAGGGCCAGGTGGTACGACCCAGCCAGAGGGAGGTTTCCTTCTCCTGATCCACTGCCGGCGCGCTCTCGCGCGCTGCGGCGTGTCCACTTGTCTCCAGGAGGGGAATACAACCATGTGGGCGGGAATCCTGTTTCAAGAACTGATCCAACGGGTTTGGACTATGTCTACTGCACGCTCACCAGTGATTCGACGATTCATTGCCCCATTACCGAGGGGTGCCCACCCGTAACTCATGACAGGACGGGTCATGTCTGTGAGTACGCTTGCGCGCTCCGTGACGGCAATACCGGCACGTTCAGCGGTGGTGGCAGCTGTCCTGGCGGAGGATGTTCCCCGGGTATGTATGTCAATGTCGATAACGTAACCACCCATGACGGAAATCCGTGGTGGCCGTGAAGACGGGCAAACCCCGCTAGATCACCTATCCACCTTCAATTCCCGATCGAACATATGGCACACAAGTATATGCTCTTTCCTAGGACTCGTGTCCAGATACTCGGAACGACATTGTTACTCGCCTTGCTCTGTTCTTCCAGTGCGCGAAGACAGTCCGTCCTCGGTTCGTTGAAATTTGCCACTTTCGTGGGCCGACTTTATCTGGGAGATTGGAGGGGTGTTACGAGCGCCGTAAAGTCCAACAGTTACGAAGCGATGGCGGCACTGCGAGTCAAGCCGGACCAGAGAGCGCGCGACGCCCTACTGGAGGTCTTCGAGTCGTCAGCAGTGCAATCATCGCCTTGCGTACTGCTAGCCCTGTCAAATTGTGCTCAAAACGACAGGACGATTGGCTCTATCTGTCACGGGTACATTGGCGCCAACTCGGCGGTCGCACTCTCTGAAACTTCTTCAACACGAAGTGTGCTAATGAGGAACTGGGGAAGGTATGCAGTCTTGAACGTGGCGAGACAGGTTGACACTTCTCACGAAACGCTATCCAAAGAGTCCGCCCAATTGCTGACCGAGGCACTTCAGAAATCCGCTTCTAATTTCAGACCTCCTGCTATGTTGAGCTCAACATAGCAGGAGTTCTGAATTTTGACCTGCCTCGGCAGCCGGACTTCAAGCTCCAAGCTCTCGAATTGGTCGAACGTTTGCGAGCGAAAATGCGGGAGTCAAAGTGAGTCCCTTCACCTGCACAGACAGCGAGTGGGACGCGGAGGCTCTTGATGCCTGCAGCTAGCGCGTGTTTGCGTAGCAAGTGCCGTATCGCACTACCGGTCAGTCGCGTATGAGGTAGAGCAGACGTGACGAACAGCTCTCGCGCGATGGCATGGCTTGGGCGTGCCCGCTGTATGTAGCCGGCCAGCGCACGTGCTACGGCAGGTAGGAGCGGTAGTTCAATCGGGACGCCTGTCTTCGGCCGGATCACGTGAAGGATAGAACCAGCCCAGTCGACACTCTCCAGTCGCAGACTGCAAATCTCGGCCGTTCCGAGGTCACACGAAGCCATCGGAAGCAGGATCGCGAAGTCACGACGCCCACGCAGACTTTCGCGATCGATAGACTTCAGCAGGCGACGTACATCCGGCCATGGCAGTGCGCGTGGCAGCCGTGCAGCATGCCGCGCTCGCGGTGCAATGACGCACGACGCAAAGTCTTGACGCGCTCGGCTGATGGTGTGGAGGAAGCGCAGGAAGGCGCGCAGCGAACTACAAGTATCAGCAGCAGTCCGAGCGGATACTTGTCGCGAGACCCGTGCCACGAACGCATCCAGGTCACTCACTCTCATGTTCGCGACCGTTCGTCGCCGCGAGCGCAGGACGCTCAAAAACAACGTGGCTGTCTTGACGTCCCTGTCCAGGGTTGACGCCGCCACGCCACGCACCTTCATCCGGTATTCCGAGTACCGATGGAGCAACGACGGTAATCGAGCAAGTACGCGCATTTCGCTCCGCCAGTCGGGAACGTCATGGCCGAGCAAGCGTAGCGCCCACGACCAGGCTCGCAGCGCATTTCTGGCTCCGTCGCGTCCCTCCGGGCTATTTTGCCGATGAGTCCGAGGGCCGACGTAATCCCTGGCAAAGCGTGCGACGCCGTCGGCACTCAAGCGGGCAGCCTGGTCGATCCCTTGACGGAAGCAGTACGCCTGATACCTTCGCACCCACAGCGTGTACTGATGGATCGTGCCCTCGCTTCGCCCGCTTCGTCTCCAGAGTCGAACCACATCTTCGAGGCGGATATCGGTGAGCCGAATCTCTGATTCTTCATCTGCCACGGCATCATGGACAAGCGATTGTGGTCGCTGGTTCCCGTGTCGTTATCCGGCATCAAGAAGGGGATCCCGCCTGTGAATACACTGCCTGTTCACCCGAGACTCGTGATAACGAACGATCCGGGATAATGGGCTAGACAATTGGCCAAAAGAGTATCGAACTCCGTTGGCTCGTTTCTGCTCAACGCATCACACATTTGGATGGGGGCGCGGAGTTCCGGATGTCTCCTTCGCAGCAGCTCATTGAGATTCTCTCCGGCGTGCTTTCGACCCGTGAAGAAGAGGGCAACCTGGTGCTCTGCCACCAAGCTGACGATGGCCGTCGACGGCCGCACGCTTCTCGCCACGACTTGCCCCGGGGAGCTGCGCGCATGGTCGCTGGTGTCTCCCTGACAGGCGGGACGGCCCCACGCTGTGCCACTCGCTAGCGCCTTGCGCCTGAGCCAGGTCCGGCTACCAGAGCCGAAAGGTCCCCGACCCATACCGCCCGGGGGGCCAACAGCGCCCCCCGGGGCGGAAGGTATTCATCCCCGTCTCCTGCGCAACGGCGCGTGAAGCAGGTCATGGCGAAGCGGCCGATTCTGTTGCCGCCCGCGTTGTGCGCCACCGACCACGACTGCGGGATCGGCAGTAGACCCGTGATCCGCAGTAGGCCCGTGATCTAGTGAATGAAGGCGTTCACGACGGCATAGAGTATCCCGCCCGCGATAAACAGGACGAAATACAGGATCATTCCATCGATGGAAAGAGGATGGGTGAGAGGAAACGTCAGCGCCAGCAGGTCATAGTGACGCTCGCACCAGCAGCCGGTGTACGGAATGCTGGAGGGATGCTGCTGAATGTGACCAGGCGCCCCACACACATCGCAGAGCCCACAGAAGCCCGCAGGAAGGTCTGTCCGACCTAGACTGGCCGGGTCTTTCTCTCTCGACTTGCAGTACGGGCACCAATCGGCCGACGGCGTTGCGTTCATT
>JACQFU010000465.1 GCA_016199905.1 Candidatus Wallbacteria bacterium | reverse complement strand
GGCCGTGGTGCTGACAAAGTATGAACCCCGCCCTGAGGCAAGTGTGCGGAAAGTCGGGCCAGTTTTGGTCGGTGCCGAGCGCATCGCCTCGGTGTCGAAGAGCTCCCGGACGCGAGGATGCGTGCCCGCGGCAGCGATCCGGCGCAGCAGGGCGTCGCGGTGCTCGGGCGTTGTAGGCGCCATGCTTGGGATGGGCGTAAACTTGTGTCTGCGCCACCGGAGGCCGTCCGGCAGCACTCCCTGCATTGCGTCGCGAAAAACCCGGCGCGTGTGCCCGCCGCGAATGAAGTGGCCGGCTTGCAGCGACACGGCCAGCTCGGTCACGCGTCGATCCAGCATCGGAAACCCAAAGGCGATGCCGTGCCGCCCGCCGAACGCTGCCCAGTTCTCGCAGCGTTCCGTCGTGAAGGGACTCTCCAGCAGACTCAGGCGGATGAGGCCGGCGTCGTACCCTGGGCCCGGATGGTGCCGTCTCAGCCCAGGATCGAGACCGGCCAGCGTGGACGCGGACAAAAGCTGCCGGGCGACATCGCGATAGCCCGTGGGGCCGCCTCGCAGGCGTTGTCTCAGCTCGGCCAGCCAGTCCGGCACGAAGTAACCCAAGACGTTTCCGCGAAAGACGGACCATCGAGAAGTCTCGCGCGCATGGGCCAGCGCCGTCAGCTCGCTTGCCAGGTAGCGCCATTGCCCGCGTGCAAACGCCTCCGCCAGGCAGCCTCGCCCGTTGAAGCTGGCCCCCTCGTCCCCCCCCCAGCCCGACAGGACGAACGAACATCCCTGCTGCGCGGCCAGCCGGCAGAGCACCGCATCCGGAGGCTCCGGATCGAGAAGCAGCGGGCCGTCCGCATCCATGCGTCCCTCGAGGACTTCGACGAGACTCGGCGGGAAAACCGGCGTCCACGCCATGTCCGGCTCCTGGGCCAAGACGGACTGGACATAGGGCGATTCGTCGTCGGCCGGGTAGTCTTCGGGCCGCTGGGCCCTCAGGGAGAAGACGTGCAGCGTGCGGTTTCTCCGGCGCAACTCTCGCGCGGCGAAAACGGAGACAGAGGAGGAATCGAGTCCTCCGCTCAGATGCGCAGCCACGGGGCCGGTAGCGGGCAGGCGACTGGTGACCGCGCGCTCCAACCGGGCTCGAAGCTCGCGTGCCGCCTCCTCCGGAGAAACCTGGCTCTTGCCGGCCGTGGCGTCGTCCAGTCGCCAGTAACGGCGCAACGTGGCGCGGTTCGCAGTGACCTCGAGGTCGTGGGCTGCAGGGAGCCGGCGGATCTCCCGGATCAGGGTCTCATCCGCTAGCGAGAGGCGAAGGACCTTGCGCCCCAGTGCCGCCTCGTCGAGCCTGCGGTCGACGATCGCCGGATGAAGTCCCCTCGGAAACGAGGCGAAGGCAAACAGCACACCGGGGCGATGGACGTAGGCGAACGGCCTCACGCCGAAGACGTCCCGGCCGCAAAGCAAGGTCTGCGTCTTCGCGTTCCAGCAGGCGAAGGCGAAGTCTCCCAGGAGCTGCGCCCCGGCGCCGTCGGACCAGCGTTCGAGCGCCGACAGCATCAGGCTCTCCTCGTCGGCTTCGCTCTGCCCGAGCGTGCGCCGAAGCTCGTCAGCAGCATCCAGCCTCACGTCCGCCGCCAGCACCGACCCCGACGGCCCCCGTGGCAATGCGAGAGTGGCGCCCTCCGACACCGCTGGGAAGTCGAGCACGGCAAGGCCGCACTGCCGGTCGCCGCCCAGCCGAAGAGCCGGCGCAAGTCCCGGCGAGACCAGGGCCTTCGCCATGGTCTCCAAGAGCTCGGGGGACACTGAATCGCCGTCGAAGCGAACCAGCCCGCAGATTAAGCGCACGGGCCCACTCTAACCAATGGGTCGCCGAGGCGCAGGGAAGTCGTCGACCGCGGAATGCCGGGTTTCGCCGCGGCCGACCTCCCGCTCTCGGCCGTAGAAGCCCTCCGCGAACCCTGAAACCTCCGTCACCAAATTTCCTTGTTCCCCAGAGTCCCGTACGCTACGATGGTCGGGAAGTGGGCATGTAGTCGTAGCGTACGAAATTTCGACGCCTGGTGGTTGCGTCGAACCGGAGGGTTGCATGGCCGAGCCTTTTGTTGGTGAGATCCGACTCTTTTCGTTCGATTTCGCCCCGCAGGGTTGGGCGCGGTGCGACGGCGCGACGTTGCAGGTTCAACAAAACCAGGCGCTGTTCTCGCTGATCGGCAAGATGTTCGGGGGAAATGGCGTCAAGACGTTCATGCTCCCGGACCTGCGAGGGCGAGTGCCCGCGGGCACGCTTCCGACCTCGACGTTGGTGGGGCAAGCCTTGGGAGCGGAGAGTGTCCCGCTCATCGCCTCGCAAACGCCGGGTCACACGCATGCGATGCAGGGGACGAGCAGCAATGGCACGCAGAGGTTCCCGGCCTCGACTCCGATGTTGGCCAACGCCGTCGTGGCGCCCTCGAGCACTCCCCTCATGCTCTACGCACAGCCCGGAAGTACGGTCGTCCCCATGGCGCCGTCCGCCGTGAGCCAGACGGGAGGCGGCCAAGGCCACAGCAACGTGCAGCCCTCCCTGGCGCTCAACTTTTGCATTGCCCTGACGGGTATTTATCCACCGAGGAGCTGATCTCGATGAGCGACCCTTATCTCGGCGAAATCCGTATGTTCGCGGGCACCTATGCGCCTGTCGACTGGGCGTTCTGCAACGGTCAGATGCTCTCCGTTTCCGAATACCAAGCGCTCTTTGCTCTCATCGGCACGACCTATGGCGGCAACGGCACCACCAACTTTGGCGTGCCCGACCTCCGCGGCCGGTTGCCCATGCATGACGGCCAGGGAACCGGGCTCACGCCCCGTACGCTCGCTCAATCCTCCGGCACCGAGACCGTGACCCTGACCGAGAACCAGATGCCTGCCCACACCCACAATCTGATGGGCACCTCGGCCAATGCTACGGCCTCGTCGCCTGCGAATGCGCTCCTGGCGAGTGCCTCGGAGGTCTACGCGAGCGGCACACCGGCGCTGCTCCCGCTCGCCAACTCCACGGTGGTCCCAACCGGAGGGTCACAGTCTCACGACAACGTGATGCCGTTCCTCTGCGTGAACTTCATTATCTGCTTGCAGGGTTTCTTTCCTCAACGGGGCTAGAGCCCGAACGGAGCCCGTGACGCGATATGGCTGATCCCTTCATTGGAGAGATTCGGATCTACCCCTACACCTTCATGCCCGATGGGTGGCTGCTTTGCAATGGCCAGACCTACCCGATTCAGCAGTACCAGGCGCTGTTCGCGATCCTGGGGTACAACTTCGGAGGCGACAACAAGTCGGTCTTCGCCGTCCCAAACTTCTGCCCGGGAATGCCGAGCAGCGGGACCAACAGCGTGCCGATCGGGGCAGGTCAGGGCCCTGGCCTGACAGACCGCCAGCTCAGCCAGTCCGGCGGTTCGAATCAGGTCACCATTTCCCAGGCGCAGATGCCGAGCCATTCGCACATTGTCTCCGCTGCAAACTTCGATGGCGAGCTCTCCACGCCGGCCAACAACTTCCTGTCGTCCGAGCCCAAGGATCAACTCTACATGTCGGCGCCGGTCAGAAACTGATCCACTTCAACGCGAATGTCAGACCCCCTGGCGACGTGACGTGCCAGGGGGT
>JACQFU010000464.1 GCA_016199905.1 Candidatus Wallbacteria bacterium | reverse complement strand
GGTTCTTGTGACCCAGATTCGAGCACATCAGCTGCGAGGACAGGTCGAAGTAGCGTTTCCCCTTCACATCCGTGAAATAGGCCCCCTCGGCATCCGCTATGTTGAGCGGCTTCCAGCCCTTCTGCTTGCGCCAGGTCCCGTACGTGTAGCGTGCCGTGGTTTCGACGACCTTGTCCGTATTCTCCGACATCTCTTGCAGCCTCCTTGCCGGGGTTTGGCCCACCTTAGCACGCCCGAGTCCCGTCTGACATCTCCCGTCGCGCGCGCTAAGGACTCCCGGCGTGAAACCTCGACTCTTGGCTACCCTCCTCGCCTTGGTTCTGCCGGCAGTCCTGCCCGCAGCCGACGCCGTGGACTTCCGCGCGCCGCTGCACACGGCCGCCGATCGGGTGGCCGAAGCCGCCGCGGTGCTCTGGAAGAAGGCGGCCGCCGGCGTGCGGCCGGAGAACCCCGTTCGGAAGCGCATTCTCGCCGAACTGCAGGAGTACTGCTGTCGCGCCCGGCTGCTCTTTGAACTGAGCGCATCCAGCGACTCCAAGAGGCGGGTCTATCAAGTCCTGGGGCGCGTCAACACTCTCGCCGGGTTCGTCGCGGCCGATCTCCCCCGGTCGGCTCCCTTCGCCTCCGCCGTACCGATGGCCCAGAAGGCGCAGGATGCCCTCGATGAGGTGAACTTCTACGCCACCGGCTGGTTCGGCGCTTTCCAGCCCGAGGGCCGGGCCTTCCGCTTCTCGCGCGAACTTGCCGACAAGGCCTCCCGCATGCCCGATCGCATTCGCCAGTCGATGGGTCACTCCGGTCGTCGTCACGCCCTCGTGACGGCCTTCGAAGAGTTCGCCGGTCACGCCCGGGCCTACGCCGCTGCCCTGGGCGATCCCCTCGTCACCGACGCCGGCCGCGCCAATCGCCTGGGTCTCCTGGTGCGCCACTCCGACCAGATCGACCTCGACATCGTGCAATGCCGCGCTTCTGCTGCCGTGAGGGCTGCCTGGAACGGCATGCACGACAGCCTGCGGATGCTGCGGGCGACGGAAGTGGCCAGCAGCCGCTAGCGGGAGCGGCTCTATCCCCTCGCGCCCGTCTTCAGGATCTCCTCGAGGATCTCCAGGCGAATCGCGGGATTGCGCTTCAGCGGCGCGGGGAGCGGCCGATCGGGCACCCAGATGAAATCGGGATGCTCGTCGCGGCTGCGTCCCAGCCAGTCGCTGCCGGTCACGCGGTTGCGGCTGTCGAGGTAGATGCGATAGCCATAGTCGATGGGCAGCAGTTTCGTTCCACGGAACGTTGGCGCCGCGTAATCGGCGTAGTAGACGCGCGTCCGGAAGTCGTAGCTGCGCTGCTCGGCGTTATAGGCGCGGACATAGGCCCATCCCACGATGGGCAAGTTGTTGACGTGCTCGTCGGCGTCCTTCTCTGCGACCAGTCCCTGCTCGCGCTCCATGTGGTCGAGCATGATCCGATGGAAATGGTGCGGGTGGATGTCCTTGTAGGATTCGTCCAGCTCCTCCTGACTCTGCGGCCGGGAGGGGTCGTACCGCGTGCCGCCGTCTTTCTGCTGATAGAAGTTGGGATCGTTTGGGTTCGAGAGCTTTGCCGAGGTCGCCAGGTAGGCCTCGGTGAAAAGTCCCTTGAGATCGGCGCCACAGAAAGTGAGCGTCGAGCGCGAGGTCGGCCGCTCCGTGTAGGCGCTGCGGCCCAGCGGATTGTTCTGGCCCGGCCAGCGCGGATCGCGGGATTTCAGGCGCAACTGCGTGACGGGCTGATCCAGCGCGATCACGAGCTGTTCCGGCGGCTCCGGCACCAGGATTGCGGCGGCCGCCCAGCCGTTGCAGTGGCCCCACCAGTCGACCTGCACCTGCTGAGAGCTGCGGTCCCCGCTCGGGTCGGTGTAAGGAATGTTGGCAACGCCGCTGCTCGGATCGTCCATCCAGGGCACCATGTTGTGACCCAGTTTGAACGTCCATTTGAGGGCGGGCCGTCCGAAGTCGCCATTGCCTCCGACTACCAGCGTCTTGGCTACGGAACTGCCCTCCCAAGCAGCGGCGCCGGGATTCTGTCCTCGCGTTGCCAGGACATAGGTGTCGTACATCTCCATGGGGGTCAGACCCTCCTGGCCGAAGGTCTTGAATGCCAGGTGGCAGTCCTGGAAGGGCCAGTAGGTCGACGACCAAGGCCGCTTCGAATCGGGGAGGCGTTGCGAGGCCCGCGCCATCGTCGTGTCGATCGCGAAGGAGCCGCTCGAAGAACGCCCTGCCACCTGCCAGACATCGGCTCGCGACCAGTCGCCGCTGTCGGTGAGGGAAGCCGCCGCCGGCGTCTGGTTCCTGAGGTCCGAGTAGCCGGCCCCCAACTCGCCGGTCGCCGCCTGGGTCGGACGCGGATTGGCCCGCCCCCGATCCGTCGGGTCCGTGGGATCGACCTGCCGCCAGCTCTGCGCCTGGAGCGTGGGCGCGGCCAGCAGCAGTAGAACGAAGGGCAGGAGCATCTTCATCTTGTTGTCTCCGGAGGTCATGGCAAGAGGATCGGGAAATCGTTCCCCGCCTCTAAAGACTCTACTTGTCCTTGCCCTTGGTTGTTTCGAGGAGCCATGCCTTGGCTCGGCCGTTCTCGCTGTAGAGGCACCAGGGCGCTCCGGCAGTCCAGAGCTGGCGGAAGCCGGCGCGATCGGTCGGCCGTATCACCGCGTACTCCAGGATCTCGGCGGCAGGCGCCAGCGGCAGCTTCAGGCGCGCGTCATGGGCGTCGAGACGGGCACGCCGCACCGTCTGCTTCACGTCCATCGCGAAGAACATCCCCGAGCTGCCCTCGGTCACCTCGTACCGAGTCATGCGCTCGGAGCTGCGGACGGTCTCGGGTGGTTCGAACATCGGAAAGTCGCCCGGCGCCAGCGAGAGTTCGTTGATAATCGGGTAGGGGGCCGTGGCTTTCCTGGTGTAGTCGATACTCTCCGGTTCGCCCGGGTGCTCATCTTTGCGGTAGGCGGCGCGAGCTAGTGCGAGCGAGCGAAGCTGTCCGGAGGGCGCCCGTTCGGCGAGAAAAATGTACCCCATCACGCTCTTGCCTGGTCCGGAGAGCTGCTCGGCGCGGACCCGGAACACGTCCAGGTTGCGATCGCGGCTGCGCTCCATCACCCGGAACCGCCAGCGCACGGGGTCCGACCAAGTCGGCTCCTGCTTGCGTGGGCCGGGAGCGCCGCCATCGTGCACGCGGTACTGCGCCTCCATCGTCCATTGAGCGCCTTCCTGCCAGGACGGGATGAAGGTATGGAAAGGCTCGTCGGCGGCTGCGGCGAGCTGCGACCCCAGAGACAACAGGGCCAGCGCCACGAGCGCTGAGGGTCCCGCGACCGCGCGCCTGCGGAACCGCACGGGCTACTTCATCACCTCGAAGCGCAACAGGACTTTGTTTCCCAGAAGCAGCGCGTCGCCGTCCTTCAACGGAACCTTCTGGTTCTTCGGGATCAGGCTGCCGTTGACCTTTGTGCCGGTGCTTTGAGGAATGTCCTGGATGAAGTACTTGTTGCCCTCGCAGAGGATGCTGGCGTGCAGCGGAGAGATGCTTCCGGAGGGATCGTAGCGCGAGAGGTCGAGGCCGGGGAACGTATTCTCACCTTCCTCGTCTTTTCCTAGGAAGGTTTCGTCGTTGCCCAGCGAGTGATAGTGGACGGCCTTGTTGGCCTGGTACACGACGATGCAGGGCGAGCCCGCCGGCGGTCTGCGGCTGGTGGTGCCCGTGGAGGCTCGGGCCAGCTCCTTTTCCATGTCCGCGACGTCTTGTTTGCCGATGGCGGAGTCCGAGCCCTTGCCCACCTGCGACGGCACGAGCAAACTGGCGAAGGGGTCGCTGCCGCCCAGCAGCGAGAGCGAATCGAGATCGTAGGCGGAGGGCTCGGAGCTGGACAGCGCGCTGAAATCGACCAGCTCCTGCTTGGGCGCTGCCTTTGCGGGCGGCGGTCCAGGCACTGCCGGCGCGCCTGCCTCAGCGGGCGCCGGGGCGGCGCTGGGTCCCGAAAGTCCCACGGCGCTGCCGCTGAAAAAGCTGTCCAGGTCGTAGACGGCTTCGCCCCCTTCCGCCGGAGGGACGGGCGCCCCAGAACTGGAGAGAGCGTCCAGATCGTAGAAGCTGGCTCCCTCGTCGGCAGCCAGAGCGGGCGACGATAGCGAGCTGAAGTCGACCTCTTCGGCGGAGTGGCCGCCCAGGCTGTTGTCCAGGTCGAAGAAGTTGAGGCCGCCACCGGGAGTGTCGGTTGCTGGCGCCGGAGCAGCCGGAGCAGGCGCCGCGGCGCGGGCGGGAGCAGCTTGCGCGGGGCGCGCCGGGGCGGGTGCCGGCACCGCCGGCCTCATCGGTGGCAAGTCCGGCCCTTCGTCGGCGGTATCCTCCGGGGCGTCGGGTATCTGGAAAGCGCTGGCCGGGACGCGACCGGCAGGGGCAGGCGCCTCCGTGGCCGCCCGTGGCTTCATTCCGGCAAAGAGGTCATCGTCTTCGGGGGCCGGTTCTGCCAGATCGGGAATACTGATCCGCGGGGCGGGCTTCGGGGGAGCAGGAGCCGCGGCAGGCTTGGTTGGCTGTCGGGCCGGCGCCGCCACGGCAGGAGCCTGGGCGGAGACCATCGCAGCGACGGCCGGTCGTGCCGGGATGGGAGCCCGGGCGGCGGGCGCTACCCTGGAGCCCGTGACCGCCCCCGTGTTGCTGCCCATCTTCTGGCGCAGGGTCTGCAGGTTTCCGCCACAGCCCTTGCAGAACCTATCTCGGGGTCCGGTGGCGCTGCCGCAGCGCGGACAGAACAGGCTCAATTCGACTCCTTGATACCCAGGGCCGTACAGAACTATAATTCACTGGACCCGCCCTAAATATAAGTCCGCTCTAAACACTTGTCAAACGGACCCGATTCGTCCTTGGCGTCTTCATGGCCATACCCGAAGCCTACTTGAAGCACGGTTCCAAGCGGTATCGCATCACGAAACCGATCTTCTCCGTGGGGCGCGAGGCGGGTTGCGACGTGCTCGTCAACGACGAACAACTTTCTCGCAAGCACGCCCTGATCGCCGCCGCCGACGGCAGGTTCTATCTCATCGATTTCAAGAGTTCCAACGGTGTCCAGGTCAACGGGCGCCGGGTGGAGGAGTCGCTTCTCAATGACGGTGACAAGATCACGATGGGCGCCCAGGAGTTCATCTTCACGGGGTCCAAGGCAGAGACTGCGGACAAGGCCAGGCAGGCCGACCGGCAAGCCGCCGGCGCTGCGGCCGGCAGGCTCACGCCATCGGGGGAAGAGAGCCCGCCGGAGGTCGGAGAGTCCCTCGGCAAGTTACTGAAGCAGGACACGCTTTCGCTGCTCAAGAACCGCCAGATCGACAAGGCCGACTCCACCAACAAGCTGCTCATCCTCTACAAGGTCGCCACGGTCATCACCTCCGTGCTCGATATCAAGGAGCTGCTGAACAAGGTGATGGATCTGGCGCTGGAGGTCCTCTACGCCGACCGCGGCTTCATCATGATTCCCAACGAAAAGGGCGAGCTTGTGGCGGTCGTGAGCAAGAGCGTGGAACGCGACGCGCCCAAAGGCGCGATCCTACCCGTGTCGCGTTCGATAGCCCTGTTCACCTACGAGAAGGGGGAACCCGTCCTTACGCAGGACGCCCTCATCGACAAGCGTTTCCAGCAGTCGGGCTCGATCCAGATGTACAACATCCGCAGCGCGATGTCGGTGGCCCTGCAGACGCGCAACAAGCGGCTGGGCGTCCTCTACATCGACAACCGCATCCAGTCGAGCTGCTTCAACGACGAGGACCTGAACCTTCTGGTCGCCTTCGCGGACATGGTCAGCGTCGCCATCGACAACTCGAAGCTCTATCACAACCTCAGGGCGTCCCTGGAGAAGATCAAGATGCAGCAGGACGCGCTGGTGATGAGCGAGAAGATGGCTGCCATGGGCCAGCTGTCCGCCGGCGTCGCCCACGAGATCCGCAATCCGCTCACCGCAATCTCCGGCTACACGCAGCTCTACTTCACCAAGCACACTCCGGAAGACTTCTTCTACTCCAAGATGAAGCTCGTCGCGGAGGCCTCCAACCGAATCCAGCGCATCGTCGACAGCCTGCTTGGCTTTGCCCGCAAGGGCGAGCGCAAGTTCGAGACGGTCAACGTGGCCTCCGTGCTGGAAGAGACGCTCGTGCTGGCCGAGCACACGCTCTCCAAATACAACAAGATCGAAATCGTGAGGGACTGGGAGCCGAGCGTGCCGCCGATCATGATCGACCGTCACCAGATGCAACAGGTCTTCCTCAATTTCATGATCAACGCCGCCCAGGCGATGCCGGCAGGCGGACGGCTCACCATACGAACGCGCGTCGAGAATTTCGCCGACGACGCTACCAAGGTGAGCCACGTCGACATTCTCTTCGAGGACAGCGGCGTCGGCATTCCTCCCGACAGGCAGCAGCAACTCTTCCAGGCGTTCGCGACTTTCGGCAAGAAGGACGGCACGGGCCTGGGTCTGTGGCTGAGCAAGAGCATCGTGGAGCAACACAAGGGCACGATCGCCTGTGTTTCCGAGGTGGGTAAGGGCACCACCTTCTGCATCAAGCTGCCGTATTAGACCTCGGGCTACGGGCTACGGGCTACGGGCTACGGGCACGGGCTCCGGGCTCCGGGCTCCGGGCTCCGGGCTCCAGGCTCCGGGCTCCGGGCACGGGCTACGGGCTCCGGGCTCCGGGCACGGGCTACGGGCTCCGGGCTCCGGGCTCCGGGCTCCGGGCACGGGCTACGGGCTCCGGGCTCCGGGCTCCGTGGTCCGGGGTCCGGGGTCCGGGGTCCGTGGTCCGTGGTCCGTGGTCCGTGGTCCGTGGTCCGTGGTCCGTGGTCCGGGGTCCGGGGTCCGGAGCCCAATGCCGGGGGGGGGCGGCCTCGAGGCACTTGCGACTCGTGAGGCAGGATCTGCCAATAAATTGCTTTTTCAGGGATCTTTTGTTATACTGGCCGGCCAAACAAAAGAAGACTGAACCTTTGGAGGGGCATGTACGCGTTTTCGAACTGGACGCAGGCCATTCGCTGCGGAGCGCCGGAATCACCACCGGCGCCGGAGCCGGACACGTTCCTGGGACGCGCGGCCCATGTGTGGCGCACCGCGGGGACGGCCGGACTTGCGAAGCGAGGAGTGGCTTTCGTGCGCAGGCGGGTGGCGCCGCCAGCGGCACCCTACGATGTCTGGATTCGCGCCAATGAACAACCCGCCTCCGGACAGCGGGCGTTGAAACAAGCCGTCGGCCGGCTTCGCCGCTTGCCCGTTATCAGCTTGCTCGTGCCGGTCTACCAGCCCGAACCGCGCTGGTTGGCTCGTGCCGTCCAGTCCGTTCTCGCTCAGATCTATCCGCATTGGGAGCTCTGCTTGTCGCTCGACGGTCCGCAGCCGGAATGGGTCGGCCGCGCGCTGGCGAAATGGGCGAGCCAGGACAGTCGCATCTGCGTGACCGCCGGCCTGATGCACCGCGGCATCGCGGGGGCCACCGCTGCCGCTCTGGCTGTCGCAACCGGCGCCTACGTCGGATTGCTCGACCAGGACGACGAGCTGTCGCCCGACGCGCTCTTCCGGGTGGCCGAGGTGCTGCAAGATGGCGACACGGAGGTGGTCTACTCCGACGAGGACAAGCTCACGCCGCAGGGTCGCCGGGTCGACCCCTTCTTCAAGCCCGACTGGTCGCCGCACCTTTTGCTCTCGCAGATGTATACGTCGCACTTCAGCGTCTACAAGCGCGAGCTGGTCCACCGGGTCGGAGGTTTCCGGGCCGGGTTCGACGGAAGCCAGGACTACGACCTGGCGCTGCGAGCCACCGAGGCGGCCGAGCGCGTGGTCCACATCCCGCGCGTTCTCTATCACTGGCGGCAGACGCCCGGTTCGGCCGCCGCCGACCCGATGGCGAAGGAGTATGCCATCGATTCGGCTGTGCGCGCTCTCGACTCGGCAATGGAGCGCCGCGGCATCGCAGGCACGGCGCTCCGGGGCACGCTGTCGGGCACCTACCGCCTCGTCAGAGCGATGGCCGAGTGGCCTCTGGTGAGCGTCTTGATTCCGACTCACGATCGGGTCGATTTGCTTCGACCGTGCGTTTCCTCGCTGCTGGGAATCACGGACTACCCTCGCCTCGAGGTCTTGATCGTCGACCACGACTCGACGGACCCGGCCACTCTCAGATACCTGAGCGAAGTCGAGGCCGACCCTAGGGTTCGCGTGCTCCGCTACTCCGGCGAATTCAACTTCTCGGCGATGAACAACATGGCAGCCCGCGTCGCCCAAGGCGAGTTCTTGCTCTTTCTGAACAACGACACCGAGGCGCTGTCTCCCGACTGGCTCAAAGAGCTGGTCTCCCTCGGCCGGGATCCCGTCGTGGGCGCGGTGGGCTCGAAGCTGCTCTTCCCCGATGGCCGCCTCCATCACGCCGGAGTCATCCTGGGAGTCGGAGGCGTGGCGGCCAACGCTTTCGGGCATGTCCCGTCCGAGTGGCCGGGCTACTTCGGCGCGCCGCACCTGACGCGGAACTACAGTGCGGTCACCGCGGCTTGCATGCTGACGCCGACGGCGCTGTTCCGTGAAGTCGGCGGCTTCGACGAGGACGCCCTGCCCGTCGCGTTCAACGATGTGGACTACTGCCTGCGCCTGCGAAAAGCGGGCAAGCTCATCGTCTACTGCCCAGACGCCGTGCTGACTCACCGCGAATCGGCCACTCGCGGTCGCGAAGTCGACGCCGGGGAAGTGGCCACGATGCGCTGTCGCTGGAAGGCCCCGATCGACGACGATCCTTTCTACAGTCCCCATCTGTGCCGCGAGCGAACGGACTTCTGGATCAGGCTCTGACGAATGCCGAGAGTCAGTAGCTGGAAGTCCTTCAATGTCCCCCCACCTCCTCGCCGCACTGGTCCGCCGCGACCTGGCCCTTCGCTACAAGGGGTCCGTGTTCGGTGCGGCCTGGACGCTGCTCCACCCGGCGGCGTTGGTAGCCGTCTACTCGCTACTCTTTGCGGGCATCCTTCGGGCTTCGCCTCCCGGGTATCCCGTGTTCTTGCTGGCAGGGCTGTTGCCGTGGCTTTGGTTCGCGGGCGCCGTGACGGCGGGCCTGGGCTGCTTCCTGGGTAACGCCGGGCTGATCCGGACGGCGTCCTTTCCAAGGGCGCTGCTGCCCGCGAGTGTGGTGCTCAGTCACGGGGCACACTTTGGGGCGACGCTGGCGCTGGTGCTGCCGCTGGCAATCTGGCACCAGGGGGCGCTCAGCCCGGCCCTGGCGGCCCTCCCATTGCTGGCGCTCTTGCTGGCGTCCTTCGCGCTGGGACTGGTGCTGCTCTTCGGGGCTCTCAACGTCTTCGTGCGGGACGTCGGACAGATCGCGACCGCGGTCTTGAGGTTGTGGTTCTTCGTGACGCCGATCGTCTACTCGGCCTCGTCCGTGCCCGCCCGGTATCGCTGGGTGCTGGCGCTCAATCCGATGGCCCCCATCGTCGAAGGATTCCAGCAAGTCCTGCACGGAGGCGTCTGGCCGGACCCGGCAGCCCTGGCGCCGGCCGCCTTCATCAGCGCTGCCCTGCTCCTCGGCGGGTGGTCCGTCTTCGCCTCTCTCGAGGGACGGTTCGTCGAGGAGCTGTAGGCTCTCGACGCGCACTCCCGGACTCGCCTCCGCCGGCGGCTGCCGGTTCCCATCGGCAGGGCGGAGCGCAGAACCCGCCGTCCGTGACGGGGCCGTCGATCTGGAACGACGCCGCGCCGAGCCGGAAGTCGTCGACCAGGCCGGGGCCGCTGAGCAGCGAGGCGTTGACGTAGTAGGCGCCCCGGGCCAGCCCCAGCCTCTCGACGACGAAGCGAAAGGTTCGAGTCCCACGAAACGCCGCGGTCTCCAGCCCCGCATCGCTGGAGTTCGAACCGAAACAGTACAAGCCGTCTTCGCGGTAGACGGCCACGCCCATTACAGGATTCTCCAGGCCGGAGTCGGCCGTCACGGCCAGTTCGACGCCGAGCGAGTCGGCCGCGGCGAAACGGCTTGCGGGGATACCCTTGGCGTCCAGGAGCCGGACCTGCGCCAGCACGGCCGCCGGAGCCGCTGCGGCCGCCGGGGCAGGACGAGCGCCTCGGGCCGCCTCGATCTGGCG